>JBCCYF010000018.1:0-54730 GCA_039190275.1 Pseudomonadota bacterium
CAGGCCCAGATCGTCATCAACCACTGGCTTAGGCATTACAACCACACCCGGCCGCATCAGGCCCTCAACATGCGGCCACCAGTCCCAGAAAATGTCTTAGAGAAGACGCCGATTAGTGGCCCAGAGACAGGGGGCTAGACAGTCATCTTCGACCACCTGTCGAGCCACAAAAGCCCAACGGCTGCCAAAGCCTTGCGCGACATCGGCACAGACCTCAAACCGATCGAAATGGCATTCGCGAGGCTCAAGGCGCTGATCAGAAAGTCAGCAGTCCGAACCTACCATGAACTATGGCAGGCAGTAGGTCATGCGTGCGTCCTGTTCAGCCACGATTAATGCTATAACTCCTTCAAAGTAGTAGGATACCAGACTGATTAAACGCGACACGCTCTAAATCCAAGGTAGAAGGCCGTGTAACCTTTGCGATTCCTCGCTCCGATAGGCCCAGAGAGTCTGGCTCAATCATCTTCCGTCTCACTTGCCGGTCCAGGGCTTGAGCTTTCTGGCCAAAAAATCGTTGGCGATGGTCCACTCCCCGATCTTGGCGTGAAGATCCTTAACATGCTCTTCGTCGACTTCCGATGTCTTCCGCCCACCACGCTCGAAAATGCCAGATGCCCATTTGAGCAAGGCCCGTTTCCATTGATGGATCATCGTCGGGTTCACGCCGAACCGACTTGATAATTCGCTGACCGTCTCATCGCCTTTCAGCACTTCCAATGCCACTTTGGCCTTGAACTCTGGCTGATGTTGCTTCCGTTTCGATATCTCCAATCTCCTTCGTGTTGAAGACCACCAACATCCCCTTTTTGCGGCTAGCGTTGCGTAACGCGCTATCGCTGGTTTCCAACTTTTTGGTCTTACCCCGAGTTTGAAATAATTGTATCCAAGTTTTTGAAATCCGCATGGGAGTTGGTTTAGATGATGCTACAGCTTTACTTCGCCGCTTTACTAATTTTTGGAGTAGCGTTTCTAGTTGGCTACTGGTTTTCTGAACGAACCGAGGGGGAAATCATTCCCTTTGCTGGGGTGGTAATAATCATTGGTGCCATCGGATTCGGCACTCAGTGGGGACGTAGTGATGCTAACTTCGGGCACGGCATATGGGCTATTATGATCTTTGCTCCGATCTTTGTTTCAGGCTTTGGTTTTCTCGCATCAGGCCTAGTTTGGACGTACCGAGGAAAGGTTTTTATCCAGAGGGTTATCATTGGCCTGTTTGTAATCCCGCCCGGTGTTTTTGCGCTCGCAGTCGACGTCAACCGGCGCGCTGAGATTCTGAAACGTGAAAGATTCTTAGCAGAGATGGCGCTGACGGATATCGGAGGCACATTTGGCGGCCACAATATCACAATCCCTGTGGCACCATTGATCAAAGTCTCTACGATCTGCGACCCGCCGTCTAGTTTAAGCGGTCTCACTTGCTATGGAGATTTCTCAACAAAATTAGGCGCTCCTCATTTTCACGGATATGGCTCAACCGACCTGGTGTTCAATCATATTTATGTTGATTTTCCCAGGTGCGAAAGTGCTCGATGTACAGACATCAAAAACTGGTGTGAACGCCGCCCAGCTCTCAAGGCTACCGCTTGGTGCCAATCTCAAAACAGTTTTTAGTTTCGAATGAGAACAAAACCAGTTGACACGAAAGCAGAGTCGAAACACCCTTTGCTTGTGCAAACTGATCCTGTTGATGGACTGCGCATCAGGTGTAATGAACATAGCAATATACGCAACTGCTCAGTATATTACAAAGTAGCCCAAGGGATATGGACCCAGATTCAGCTCAACTCCATTAGGCCCGGCGAAGAAGAAATGACAGTCCACGAGACCTTGGGTATCGTAGAGAACATTTGGACCCAAATGACGCTCGACCGAAATTAGACAGCACAACTACATAAATCTTCTCAATATTCCGATAATCGTCGCAAGCTGACTTCTTGGTTCTCGCAGCACCGTGAAATTGGGCTGATTGCGTTGAAAAATCCTGATTTTCCCAAGAACGATAGAAAGAGTCGGCCATAGAAGGCCACTTTGAAAATTTGGCGGGGGGGGTCGGCCGAAACACCGGGCTAGGGTCTGGACTTCGGTAACGGGGCCGTCCGAGTCAAGGGACTTTGGGCAAAGGAGTTAAGCCGCCAAAGCGGAGCTTTTTGTTTGTCTTGTCCGTTGTGCTTTATCGTAAGCGGTGGCTTTGCCCCGCCTGTTTATGCATTTGACGGTTTGAAGTTCCATGGCAGGAGCTCTGCGATCCTGTCTTGTGGATGGCCGCGTGCGATACGTTCGAGGATGCTTTTCAGATAGGCAAGAGGATCGACGCCGTTGACCTTTGCGGTTTCGATCAGGAACGAGATGCGGCCCCAGGCTTTGCCACCTTCGTCATGACCCGCAAAGAGCGCATTTTTTTCGATTGAGCGCGATGGGACGGATCAGGTTCTCGACTGGGTTGCTGTCCATCTCGACACCGGACCTGCCGAGTGCATGAATCTGCGGTGCATGAACAAGCAGCGCTTCCTGCTGCGAAATCTCGGTGTCCGGCGCGTACGCGTCTCCCGCCGGTCCAACAAGCCCGTTAATCAGGATCGGGCAGATATCCGTCTCATGTTCAGCCCTCAACTTGGACACGAAGGAAACAGCCCTATGATTAGTTTCCATCGCCTCTTTAAGGGTCAGACCAAGCGGGCCTGCCCAAGCCGTGCCGGCGCGCCACGTTGGTGCGTCCAGGATAAAGCCACGACCCGATGCCTTCGCGATATCGAGAAATCGTTCGTAGTACGCCCGCAGATCAGCGCGGCCATGTTCGGTGTCCAGCAAGACCGCCGCCGAAAAACAGGGAAGGTCATAGCCCTTGTCGAAGATCAGGAATGTCTCCAGTCCTCCGTCGGAGAGGAAGAAACGGCGGGTCTCTTTCAGTTTCTGAATACGCATCGAAGCTGTCCTTGTTCGTTGATGCCAAGGAGATACTTCGAACGCCAGCGCGTCAGATAGTTGCCGCGTGGTCCGGTTGTTTCGTTTCCCTTTCTGCTGTAATTTCAGGGGGTAACCCGAAACACGCTGACCCCACCTTTCGCCTACGCAAGGTCAACTGGACTCGTGGTACAGTGGGAGACCGAACTTGGAGCAAAAAGTCGATACACGTAGTCGAATCCTCGACATTGCCGAGGCTGCCGTTCTGGACAAAGGGTTTGAGGCCACCTCGATCGAAGAGATTGTGGCGGGCGCCGAGATTTCGCGGGGCGGCTTCTTCTATCACTTCAAGGACAAGAACGCTTTGGCCCGCGCAATGCTCGAGCGCTATATCGAAACCGAGGACGCGCTTTATGATGATCTCTTTTGCGCGCGCCCGCGAACTGAACGATGATTCGCTGCACTGCATGCTGATCGGCTTGAAGTTGCTGGCCGAAATGCTTGAGGAGATGCCCAAGGGTCACCCGGGCTGCGTGATTGCGTCCACTGCCTATCAGGACAGGCTCTTCGATGAGGGGGTGCGAGAGTTGAACCGCCAAGCAACTCTCGGGTGGCGAAAACGATTCAGAGGAATGTTCGAAGAAATCGCCGCCGTTTAGGAGCCCCGTGAACCCGTCAATATGGATGCGTTGGGGATATGGTGTCTGGTGTCGTGGAAGGTGGATTGGTTCTTCAGCGTGCCTTGCGCGAGCAAAACAATGCGTCCGAACAGATTATGTTGTTCAGAACATACTTGAAGTTGTTGTTCGCGCCCAAACTCTGACGGCCCATTGCGGTCACTCACCATTCATCTCTGATGCTGCGGCGCGGCCCGTCAGACCCGGCATTCGCTGCGTGCGCAATATCGAGGGATGCTCGAACTCACAGATCGCGGACAAACCTGCCGTTGACCGAGGTGCTTCGACAGTCGGCTTCGAAAAACGAACCCATTCCGACTTATCTGCAACTCTTCTTCCATGTTGAGTTTCCGTCCAGTCGACTGCCAACACCATTAATCAGTGGATGACCCCAACAAACTTGAAGCCTCGGACTGCGTAAAACGATGCGCAAAGGCACACGAGGCCGCCAAAGTGTTGACAATTCGCAGCTCTTTTCATACTGATTCCAAAATAGAATAAGATTTCTATCAAGTAGAAATCCGGAGGAGATTAGCCGTGAGTGAATCCGATCGACATGTCGAGTCCGTCCTTTCCGCACTTGCAGTGTTGGACTGCTTCGAGAGCGACGAGCCACTTCGGCTCGAGGACTTTCACACTCGCACTGGACTGACCCGCAGCCGGATCATTCGCCTGGCTGGAACCCTCATGTACAAGGGATATCTGACCCAAGACAAAGACACGTCTCAGTATCGGCTTGGCCCAAGTCTGTTCCGCCTTAGCACTTTGCTCGCGGATCGATACGGATCGATCGCTGCCCGCGTGCGGCCAATGCTGTCTGAATTGGTCGCTTCTACGGGTCTTACAGCAATGTTCTCTGTTATCGGCGGCCGAGATCGTTTGATCCTTGCCAAGGAAGAACCCGATCAAGCTGTTCGTTACACGGTGAAGGAGGGTCAGCAGAGAGCCATCCATTTGGGCGCATCTGGCCGGGTTCTGCTGGCGTTCTCCGAACCCACTTTGGTCAGCGACATTCTGGATTCACTGTCTTTGCCCGAGGATGGCAAGGCCGCGCTCTACCGTGACTTGGGGCCGATCCGCGACAAAGGGTTTGATCTGAGCGAGTCCGAGCTGACCCGGCACGCGTTCGCGGTTGCTGTCCCTGTCCTGGCCGAAACCGGAGAGCTTCAGGGCGTGCTCACGCTCGCTGGTCCGACGCTCGATTACAGCAAGGAGAAGCTCGAACACTTCGTCTCCTTGCTGAATGAAAAATCGAAAATTCTGGAACGAGGCCGGACCGAGAAATCTATCCAGTCCGCGCAGACCTAAGGGGCCGAGATGACAGATCTAAGCAATCTTTCGCGGCTAGAAGAAGACTATGCGGAATATGAAGAACTGGGTCGGATCTGGGGTGAAGTTCCCCTGTCGCGTATTCGAAAAGTGAAGTTCGATCGTGTTTCCGAAGAGGTCCGCCAAGCCTTCCTAAAGCTCACCGACCTGACCACAACGGTTGCGGACTCACTCGATAAATATGGTATCCGCGGGGCGGTAGCTCAAACGCATCTCCCGAACCTTGTGCCTGGAAAAAGGATCGCGGGGACCGCGATCACACTGCGCAATATCCCCGAACGAAAAACCCCAACCCAGGGCACGCGTGACAAAGATCCGATCAAGATGTCGAGCCGAGAGTGCCACTATCTGTCGGAAGAGGGCGATGTGCTCGTGGCCGATTTCGGCGGCAACGTCGAGGCCTCCAACATGGGTGGCCAGTCCTGCCTCACCGCAAAGATGCAAGGTGTCGCTGGGGCAATTGTGGACGGTGCCGTTCGTGATGTGAACACGATACGCAATCTTGAGTTTCCGATCTGGTGCCGTGGCGGAACGCCAAAGACTGGCAAGTACCGCATGGAGGCCATCGAAATCAACGGCCCGGTCACCGTGCATGACGTGGTGGTTGAGCCTGGTGACTTCGTTGTCGCCGACGATTCAGGCATCTGCTTCGTGCCCCCACACCTTGTCGAACGCATTCTGGAAGACGCACAAGCAACCGAAGCGGCGGAGGAAGCCGCGCGCGAGCTCATCAGGCGCAAGGCACCCTTGTCCGAACTGAAGCCCTTGTTCCGGAGTCGGTACGACAGCTGACGAGATCTAAAGCAAAGTCGAACAATTGGGAGGAAACTATGCGACTTACAAAGAGACTACTCTGTACTGCAGCCATGGCACTCGGATTTTCCACGATGGGTGGCGCAGCGCTTGCACAGAACAATTGTGGCATTGACCGACCCATTCGGGTTGTCGTTGGATATGGCGCCGGGGGCGGAACCGACAGCTATGCGCGTATTCTGGCTGGATCGATCCCCGAATTCCTAGATGGAACTCCGATGGTCGTCGTCAACCGGCCGGGCGGGGCGCAAGTCAATGCCATGCGTCAGGTACTGGAGGCGGACGCAGACGGTCTGACACTGCAGGTGGCAGCCATGGGCGGCGCTCTGATGAGCACGATGATCCGAGAACAAGGAATTGATTGGTTCGAAGATTTCCGTGCTGTCGCTCAATTTGGCGAAACGAACCAAGCACTGGTGGTTCAGACAGTAAGCGGCATCACCACTGCCGAAGAGCTCCTTGCGTCCATTCGTCAGCGGTTTGAGAACGGCGAGAAAACCACTTGGTCACACCCGGGCCGCGGGTCTGTCAGCCATGTCGGTGTAACCGCGTTTCTTGAACTGAACGGTGTCCTTGAGATGACACAGGACGTGCCGTTCCAGGGCGGGGGTGAAACCCGCAATGCGTTGTTGTCAGGCGATGTCGATTTCTCCGCAAGCGGTGTTCACACCGTACCGGCCTTTGCTGATCGGCTCGTGGCCGTTGGCTTGCTCGCCGAAGAGCGGGACCCCGTTGTCGACAACGTGGCAACTTTAGCCGAGCAAGGCGTCGAATTCGTTCCCACATCGTCGCCCATCATCGTTGCGGCGCCAGCTGGAGTGTCCGACGAGTATGTTGAGTGCCTCTCGAGCGCTGTCGCTGGCGCAGTCGAGCACAGGTCATTTCTCAGCCTGACGAGCAAAGCGAAACAGGCCGTCGTCTATCGCGACTCTGGAGAAACCACCGCCTATCTGGAAGGACTGGCCGACGCCTGGAAGCCGACCGTAGATGCCGTCAGAGCGACGCTCGAAAACTAACAAGAACACTCCCGAGCGAGGTAGGTACAATGGGACCAGAACAAACAAACGAAAGCAACAGTCAGCCCGCGAAGGACCTTGGCGCGGCCGTGTTGATGCTCTTGATTCTGGTCCCACTTTCTACACAGATTTCTGATATCTTCGTTGACCCATCAGACCCTGGGTTTGGGTCGCAGGATTTTCCGAAACTCATAGTGTGGCTCGGGATAGCCTTGAGCCTAACTCTTGCAGCGAGGGCTATTTGGGCCCTGCGCGGGCCACTCACAGATTTGATTCCAGATGTAAACAAGCTGTTCGGACCCGCGTTGTTATTTGCGGTGGCAGGCTTCTACATCTACGCCATTGGGCTCTTCCAATATGCCCTGCCGACCTTTGCTTTGTTGATCTTTCTGACCGTCTACTTCGGGAACAAGGGATGGAAGCGAACGATACTGATGCCTCTCTGCGCGGTGGGTATCTACTATTTCGTCTTCTTCATTTTGTTCGGCATCTTCGAAGAGCGTGGAACGATCCTGTCCTATGACAGCTATGGCTTCGCCCGCTCTGTGCGAACACTACTAGGCCTCAACTAAGTCACAAATTGGGAGGGGCCGATGGGGATTATCGACGGTTTTTCTGCGCTCTTTGGCTCATGGCAGCCGGTTTTTTTTGCGATACTCGGAACGCTCATTGGACTGATCGGCGGAGCTGTCCCAGGACTGTCGTCGGGCGCGATGATCGCGATCCTGATCCCCGTGACCTATTATCTTGATCCACTGGCGGCGTTGGCGCTGATCTACACGGTTTCCAAATCCTCGGACTTTGGCGGTTCCATCCCGGCTATCTTGTTTAATACTCCGGGGACGCCCCAGGCGTCGGCCACGCAGATTGAAGGGTTTCCACTCTGCAAACAGGGGAAGCAGGGCAAGGCGCTCCGCATGGCCGTGATTGCGTCCGCCCAGGGTGATTTATTCTCGGAACTTCTGCTGATATTTGGTGCGGCGACGCTTGCCGTGTATGCAGCCTCGCTCGGACCGCCGGAATTCGTCGCCATCTATTTTTGTGCATTTGTCATCATCGGCGGATTGCTAGGGAAATCCGTCATCACCGGCTTTCTAAGCGTGATACTTGGGCTAGCGCTTGCTCTTGTGGGCACCGACCCCATCACTGCCGATGATCGCTTCACCTTCGGTTCGAGGGATTTGCTGGATGGTGTTGCATTGGTTCCTGTCCTTTTGGGCGTGTTTGTGCTGGCAGAGGTGTTTTCGCGCGCTGCAGATCGCGCCGTCGCATCCTACGGTCAGCCCATTTCGAGCCCGTCGAGGAACCCAACCGATACCTACGTGACCTGGAAAGAATACGTACGCGTGACCCCGACCATGTGGCGTTCCACCGGGATCGGCGCGGCAATCGGAATGTTACCCGGCGTTGGCTCCGCTGTGGCTTGCTTCGTCGCCTACTCCGAGGCGAAGCGGAAATCCAAAACTCCAGAAACCTGGGGGAATGGCGAGATTGAGGGCATTGCGGCGGCCGAGGCTTCAAACAATGCCACCTCCGGCGCAAATCTGATCCCGCTTCTAACGCTTGGTATCCCCGGCTCAACCGCAGCCGCGCTCTTGTCGGGAGTGATGTTGATCCATGGTATCGAGATCGGACCAAACATTTTCACGACGTCCTACGACGTAATCTATGGGGTGTTTGCAGCTGGGTTACTCTGCATCGCGACCTACTTCGTGGTCGGATACTGGGGCAGCGGATATGTCGGTGCCCTGATCGGTCGTATCCCCGCAAGTATGGTCTATCCGATAATATTCGTGACGTGCTATGTCGCAGTCTATGCGACCCGGCAGGCCACGTTCGACATGATTGTCATGACGATCTTTGGGTTGCTCGGCTTTATAATGAAGCGGCTGGACATGAGCCTGCCTGCATTCGTGATCGCCTTCATCCTCGGGCCTGGCCTGGAACGCGCGATGCGCCAGACGTTCCTGTTGGACGAAGCTGGCATATGGCTGTTCCTGGAGCGGCCAGTTGCGATCGCCTTCTTTGTAATAGGTTTCGTAGCTCTGGTTTTGAGATTACGGCCACAAACAAACAGGGTCATTTGAAACGAACCTGAGAACCGGAAAGCTAGAAAAGCTGACGTTTAAGCACGACGCAGCATCGGGTGGTTTGGGCTCTAGGCAGACCTTCGCGGCCATTGCGCCAAAGTCCGGTACGCGACTAGGACAATCGCAAGAAGTCTTTTGACCACCGCAGGATTTCGTCTTTGAAGGTCTCGTCCTCGAATTCAGCCAGTGCTGAGGCCTTTTGGTATGGATCGGAAAGCGCGTAGAGCATTGCGTTCACTTGATCGATGACAAAGGCTGCTGCGAACTCTGGCTCTGAATGGCCGATCTCATCCTTGCGCGCCATCATCAGATCGAAAAGCGCCTGACTTCCTTCGCGCTTGATCTCTGCCATGTGTGCTTTGAGTTCAGGGTCGTCTGCCATGACCAAGGCCGCAGCCGATTTGGAAACACCCGCTATGCGGCGCTGTTGCAAACGTAGCTCCAAGAACGCTTCAAGCAGATCGTAGACGCTCGCGCCTTCCCACTGGGCAGGGTCAGCAACTTGGCGCGTATGCGCCACGAGCACAGCCGTCAGCCGGTGAAAGAGAGCGTAGAGCAGCGCCTTCTTGTCTTTGAAGTGGTGGTAGACCGACCCCACAGAACTGCCTGCTCGTTTCGCAACATCCGCCATGGACAGGCTTTCCATTCCTCCTTCAACGATGAGCTCTTCGGCAGCATCCAAAAGCGCGGTCTGGGTCTTCTCTCCACGGGTTTGTTGCGTCTCGCGCCGCCAATGCAGGTCGGAATGCCAACGGTCTTTGGTCATGGAGCATCCAAAACAGAATTCTTATTCGGCTTCTTGACAGATGGAGACTCATTCGTCAAAACAGAATCCGAATTCTAATTCTATTATGAGGTCGAGGATGACAAAGACGGCTTTGATCACGGGCGCATCCAGCGGGATCGGTGCGGAGCTTGCGCGCATTCATGCTGGCAAAGGGGGCGATCTCATCCTCGTTGCGCGACGCAAGGACCGGCTTGAGGCTTTGCGGGAAGAGCTTGGCGTGAAGGTCTTGATCCTTGCCGAAGACTTGACCGATGTCGCTGCGCCCAGACGTATCCATGCTGCCGCTCAAGAGGCTGGGATGCCCGTTGACTATCTGATCAACAACGCGGGCTTCGGCGGGCGCGGCAAATTCCATGAGATGCCTTGGGATGACATCTTGTCGATGGTGCAAGTCAACTCGATTGCTCTTGCTGGCATGATGCGCATGTTCCTGCCTGACTTCGTTGCGCGCGGGTCTGGTCGCATCTTGAATGTGACGTCGACGGCGGCCGAGGCCTCTGGCCCCTTGCAGGCCAGCTACTTCGCCTCAAAGGCCTTTGCCGCCAACCTGAGCAATGCGCTGGTGGAAGAGTTGTCAGACACCAAGATCACCGTCACGAACTTCATGCCAACGGCGACAGCGTCAGAGTTCGCGGAACGTGCAGGCATGACGAATTCCAAGCTCTTTCAAAATACCACAAGCGCCCGGCAGGTCGCCCAAGATGGATATGACGCGATGCTGCGTGGCGACATGGACGCCTATGGCGGCATGGGAACCAAACGGTGGCTCATGCAGCAGTTGCTGAAGAGACTGCCCAAACGCGCGGCCTTGCGCGCCGTGCGCAATGCTCAAGAAGCCACGTGAGTAAAGGCCAATGAAACTCTTTTCCCGCCGTGCCTTCCTCGTTGGACTTGCCAGTATCGGAGGCGGTCTTGCGTTTGGGTACGTTACGACACCGGAGCCACCCGAAGGTGAGGGCCGCGCAATCCTCTGCCCCTTCCTCGCGATGAACCCGCCGGACACAACGAATGTTTGGACGTTTGCGCGAGGCTGCGAGGACAATGGTCAGAGCTACTCAATGGCTCTGATCGTGGCGACGATGGTCACCTATTCCCAAAAGGGATTGTGGGCGGTCCTGCGGCATGAAGCGCCAGACATCTATCGCCTCGATCAGGTGCCAGGCATTTCGCATAATGACCTTTATCAAAACTTCATTCCTGAATTGCGGGAGATGGCCGAAATGCGCGCGCGCAATGGCCTGATCACTCTGCAAGATTTGGTTGAGATGAAGGAATGGGTCGGCGAACAGGTTGGGGTCACACCCGGAGAAGCCAGCCAAACTGAAACGGCTCTGCTCTTTGTCCGATCAGGTGGCGATCCGGAGGCATGGACCGTTGAATTGGAGGACGTATTCCGATTGCTGAACGGTCAAAGGCCCGAGGCTGATGCAGTGGTAACCCCGGGCAAGCTCAACCAAGCGATGGACCAAGCACGCTGGCGCGCTTAGTGAAAGCTGGCTTTCGTTGCGCAAGCAGCATCTAGGCATTTTTGGGCTCATTCCAGACCTTAGCTGCAGGGTACTTGGGCGATACCAAAGCGGACAAAAAGGACTTTGAGTGGCCGCGCGTCGAGGACCGCTTTGCGTGGTTAGCAACGTCCACAAAGTACATTGGCCAATGCAGTGGCCCAGCCTTAGGGGGAAGGATTGACTTTGGGCTGAAGTCTGCATTGCGTACCAAGCCGCGCTCATGATCGTCGTGGATAGGACATCTTTTGAACGGGACATGGCGAGCCAAGCGTCAACGTACTTTCTGTTTTGGGCGGGTTTAAGCCCGTGGCGAAATACCTTACCATGATGTTAGATATTTAGGTTTACACTATGCATGCAGCTCTTGAACGCGAAACAGTAATCCGATCATTGAAGGTCGCTCTGATCGTTGGTACTGCGCTCAATCTCATTAACCAGGGCGATGCGGTGATGAACAGCGAACCCATCAATATCTTCAAATGCTTGCTAACCTATGCAGTACCCTATTGTGTTGCTACTTATGGAGCAGTTGCCGCATTGAGGGCGAGAAAAGATCGCTCTGACTGACTGCCTAAAGAGTGGAATAGACCTATGTCGTCTGACAATTGTGAGAGATCATACAAAATCGGAGAGCTTGCCAAGCTGTCAGGTCTGAGCGTGCGGACAATCCGAGGCTATGAAGAGATGGGGATTATCTCGTCGATCCGCTCGGACGGCGGAACGAGGTACTATTCCGAGACCGGTCTTACAATTGCCAAACTGGCCCACCGCATGCGCGCGCTGAATATCCCGGTTACGACTATCCAGGACATAGCTACAAGACGTCGGGACTTCGATACGGGGGATCTATCGAGTGCGGCAATGACTGAGATACTGGAGAGTTTGTCGGACGAACTCCGCAGACAAGCGGCCAGAATGCTTGAACTAGAAGATGAAGTCATGCGGACGTTGCGCCTGATCCGCGGCTGCCGCGGTTGCCGCAATCTACCCTCGGCCAAAACGTGTCCGGACTGCCCGATGGAAATGAGCGACGCGAAAACGGATCTGTCGCAAATGATCTGGCAGGACAGCTAAGCTCACACCCTAAATACTCTGCCGATCAGGGGCCAACGGACTTCAAAAACGTTCTCGACTTTTTCGAGATCACGTTCATTCGGCATGGGTATCTCAGCTTCCGCGCGCAATGCGGACTGCAACGCGGACCAAGTCGCGACGCTTTCTTCAAACTGGTCAAGTGTCACGCTGTGGCATCGAAATGTCGTTGGGAAGGTCATGGGTTGGCCCTCAATTGAGAGGTTGGGGTAGCCGCTTAACACATCTGAGCGTGCGGTTTCCCAATAGGGTGCGATGGCTTCAAAGACTCCAGCATAGGCACGACTCACTGGGTCGGGGACCTGCATTTCCCCCCAGCACAGCGCGGCGAAGACACCACCTGGTCGTACTACCCGCTTAGCTTCTGACAGATGTTCTTCTTGGTCGAAGTGGTGAAAGGCCTGAATGGAGATCAGCAGATCAACCGTACTCGTGTCAAAAGGCAGCCTATTAGCGCTTCCCGTCAAAGTCTCCACATTCTGCGAGCAGGTCCCTAGGACCGGATTGATATCAAGGGCAACAGAGCGACTGAACGCCCTTGCCAAGAAGTTTGCGGTGCCAGTTGTACCAGCACCGCAATCCACGCAAAGCGTGTTGCAGTCCGACAACCCGGAAATCCAGGACAACAACTCCCAGGGGGTCAATGGGTCGTCGGAGCGGCTCACATCTTTAACAGGCTTGCCATCTTCTCGGCTTCGCCTTCGTGCATGTGATGCGACAAGTCAGGGTTCGGGAATTGACCCCCATGAGCACGTTCAAAGTACGTTGTATACGCTTTGCGCATCTCACCCATCACGTCGCCGAAAACCTCTCGCTTTGGCGGAATGGGGAAGACCGAACAGCCAATGATGTCGCTTGAGACATGGAAGATCCCGTGCGCATGAGGACCGGAGCCAAGGCTAGCGACCGCAACGGGCAAGTTCTCGTAGCACCATTTCGTCAGCTCAACTGAGGTGTGTTCGAACAAGGCAGCGAATATCCCAGCGTCAATGGAGGCTTTGACAAGCTCTAGAATGCTTGCGGCTTCTTCCGCCGTACGGCCCGCCGGAGCATGTCCAGAGTTCATTACGGCACGTTCCCCCTGCACCCCAAAATGCCCTATGACGGGAATGCCTGCAGCTACGATCGCGCGGATATGCTCAACCGTTCCCAAAGACGGCTCAATATGCACGCCGTCTGCTCCTAGTTTCACGACCCGCGCCGCATTGCGCACTGACTCTTCGATTGAGATGCAGGCGGTGGTGTTTGGCATATTGCAGATGATGAATGGAGAGGACGCACCGCGAAGAACCCCTTCCAGCATGTAGAGCTGCTCTTCAAAATCTACAGTCGCCATAGATTTGTGCCCCATCAGACCCATTGGCCCGGGGCTTCCACAGCACAAAAGATCCATACCAAGTTCTTCCGCGATGATCGCGCTTGGAGTGTCGTGGCATTCCATTCCCACGATGCGTTCGCCCTTAGCGACTTTCTCAGCTAGATGCTTGAGCCTTGTTTTTCTGCGTTTTGCCACTTGGTGGTCCTCCCTTTGATAGTGATGACGAGGACACTAGCGCGTGTTGGTGTCGGCTTCTGTCAAGCGGTTGACAATTCAAAGTACGGGACGCTCGAGAAGAGAGTTGACATGGAGTATCGCACTACTAATCTCACATCAGTGTTAGATACAGTCAGAGCGCGGAACGGCCATCGTTTGCAGAGTCGAAAGCGCGAAAGGTTGCGATTGTGTCTTGAAGGGGAGGTCAGGGCATTTGAAGACCCAACGAAAAATTCAGAGTTTATGCCAAGGATTGCCTTGGCAGGAATGGGATGCGGTTCTTGCTCACGGACGCCACACAAAGGTGTCCGGTAGCTCATGGCTGGAAAACTCTGTGGAGGAAGGGGAAACGACAGCTTTGTTTCTGAGTGGCCGCGTAGGGTTGCGAGCGTTGCGGGAAGACGTTGACGGTAAAGCAGCCACCGTTCCCTACTCGGCTCCGGCTGTTCTGTCGTTGACGGATGTGTCAATGCTCGAGAGCGCGCACTGGGTGCTTGTGCAATCCACTGTGTGTTTTTTTACTCAGCAAAGGCTCCTTAGCGCATTCGCGACTTCACCAAAATTTGCGAGCAACTTGGTTGCCGTACTGCATGACCAAGCAACGCACTCCCTGCAATACACCACAAGTAATGATGACGGTCTGCGCCGTCTGAGCGCTTCTTTGTTGTCGCGGTCAACACCATCAGGTGACCGCAAGAGGCAAGTCGTCGCGACGCAGTCCCAGCTGGCGGCCGAAACTGGCCTTTCTCGCCAGTGGGTAAACAGGCTTCTCAAAGAACTTGAGAAGCGAGGCCTTGCGGAGTGTGGGCGCGGACACATCGTGCTGCACAGCCCATCGGGGTTAGAAGCGTTGCCTGTGCAGTATTGAGCGGTCTTCTAGGCTGAGCACGCTCGCCTCCTGCACAACGAATCTGGAGCAAAGATGGTCAAAGTTGTTGAATGGATCTCCGGGCATCGGAAGAGAGTGTCGGACGTCAGTTTCGAATTCCAGGATGCGCTGTCGGGTTTTTTTGATTGAAGTGATGCCACGAACAGCGGCGAAGGTTGCGGACTTTCGTGCGATCTTACCTCCACAAACACGCGTCTACGTTGCGCACATCGCGGGGAAGCGCCGCCCGAGACCGACCGCACACTTGTCCAGAACATCGTCAAGGGATGGCATTACCTCTCCCAAATCATCGCAGGAAAAACCTTCGTCGAGATCGCCGAAAATGAGGGCGTCTCAAAACGTCGTATCCAAGACTTGATCGACTTGGCGTTGCTCGCGCCCGAGGTGATCGAGACTATCGTGTCCGGTGAGAACCCGTCCGGGCTCACAACGGACTATCTGATCAAGAACCGCTTCTCGGCTGTTTGGTCAGAGCAGCGCACACAGTTCGCCGCGCTCTAGCTCCCCGTAATCTGCAAACTCGTACCGCCGACTTCGCAAATGGAGACTGCGCCGCCTGTTGCGGCCAGATACGCGAAATCACGTCGTCTCTGGAGGAAAATCGTAAAGCTAACCGGCGGAGAATGCGGTACTATTTGAAAAAGCCTGGTGCACCGCCAAAAAAAGCGGAGTGCTTGGCTGGGGTGGTAGGATTCGAACCTACGATACACGGTACCAAAAACCGCTGCCTTACCACTTGGCTACACCCCAACGGTGGCGTGGGTTTTAGCGGGGGTGAATGGCCGTCGCAAGAAGAAAACGTGTCCTTATGTCAGTACAATTGGATCCGTTTTCGCAAGCGTGTCAAACGCCATCAGGCCGCGTAGCAAGGCGGGCATCTGGTCGAGCCGTACCATGTTTGGGCCATCCGAAGGGGCAGTATCCGGATCCTGGTGGGTTTCGATAAAAACGCCTGCAATTCCAAGACTTACGGCGGCACGGGCGATGACAGGCGCGAACTCCCTCTGGCCGCCGCTTGAACCGCCCTGTCCGCCAGGCTGGGCGACAGCATGGGTTGCGTCCATGACAACGGGATAACCGGTTTGCGCCATACGGGGCAGTCCGCGCATGTCGGTGACCAGGGTGTTGTAGCCAAAGCTCGTCCCCCGTTCGGTCACCAGGATTTTCTGATTGCCGGTCGAGGCAATTTTGGCGGCGACGTGATCCATATCCCATGGCGCAAGGAACTGTCCCTTTTTGACGTTGACGACCGCGCCGGTATGGCCTGCAGCAAGAAGCAGATCGGTCTGACGGCACAGGAAGGCGGGAATTTGCAGGATATCCACGGCCTCGGCCGCGGCGGCGCATTGTTCGGGTCCATGAACATCGGTGAGCACGGGACAGCCGAACGCATCTCTCACATCCGATAAGATCCGAAGACCGTCCTCCATGCCTATACCGCGCTGACCGCTGAGGGACGTCCGGTTCGCCTTGTCATAGGACGCCTTGAACACGTAACCGGCGCCAGCTGCCGCGCAGGCCTCTACCATTGCTTCAGCGATCATCAACGCATGGTCGCGACTTTCCAGTTGGCAGGGGCCCGCAATAACGCTGAGCGGCGCGGTATTGCTGAATGATACACCACGCGCAGTCACACTGCGTTGCACGGTCATACGCTGACCTGTTCGCGCAGGATGGACACTGTGAGTGAGGCCATAATGTAGATGCCCATGAACACAACAAAGGCGAGCAGGGTATTTTCGACCTTCCGCGGGTAGGTCGGCTCTAGCGGCGCGATCGGCGAAACCCCCATCGACAGATACCGAACCTGTCGCGTTGCCTCGGTCCGCGCGTTGGTCACGGCGGCAATGGATTCCTGCAAGATCAACTGGCTTGTCGCCAGCCGTAGTTCCGCACTGCGCAGTTCACTGCCGATTTTGGAGAGTGAGGACGAACTGGCGGAGCCTTGCGTCAACTCCCGGCGCAATTCGGCGATGCGGCTCACGATCCTTTCGATCTCTGCCTCGGCAATCGCAACCTGGCTTGGGTTCGGGCGTGGGTTATCCAGAATCTGCGACAGGGCAAGCCGTTTTTGTTCCCGTTCCAACTCAAGGGCATTGATCAGCGACATCTGTGAACTGAGCTCCACCTCCGCGCTCAGCACACCGCTTTGCTGCTGCAGCTCCTGCACACGCAGTTCGTTCTCAATTGTGGCCTGCTCAGCCTCGCGGAAGGTTTTGAGCGCGGTTTCCAGTTGATCGCCGCGTGCCTCGCGGGTCAGGCCGTCGACGCGTTCCTCGGCATAACCCACCAACGCTTCGGAAAACCGCTGCGAGGCTTCGGGCGTGGTCGCCACCACTGCCATGCGCACGATGCCTTCGGTCGGATCGTAGCCGATGGTTACCTTTTTGGTGAAGTAGGAATAGGCGTCATCGATCGTCGCCTCCTGGGGAAGCCGTTGGATCACGTCAATGCTGGGATCCTGAAAGTGCCGCATATAGCCAAAGTCGCGGTTGAGCCGTGCAAATGCCTCGCGTGAGGTCAGATACTCCTGCACCACAACACTGTCTTGCGAGGTTGCAAAGCCGGTCCCGGCCAGCAGACCGCCCAACCCGCCAGAGGCCGCAGACGGGTTTTCGGATGTCTGAATGACAAACTTCGATTCCGTTTCATACATGTTGGTCGCGATGAAGATGTAGTAGTAACCCATCGCAATCGTCGGAAGCGCAACAAAGACGACCAACCTCAGAAACAGCCCGAAGAGGCGTTTACGTCGGCGTGCAATCAGGCCGCGTTGTATTTCCTGAATGGCTTGCTCGCGCTCTAGGTCTTTCTCTTCCGCCGACTTCATGTTGGGGTCGACAAGCGCGTTTTCTTCGTCCGGTGAGCGCATCACCGCCAATTGGCCGCCGCTTGGCTTGCCCGCCTCGCGCGTGATCTCGAGCATCGTGGCGCGGGCTTCCAACGGGTCGATGCCGCGCTCGCTGAGCATGTGCATCGCATGGTTGGCGTTATAGGCTTCCAACCCCATCGCGGTTATCGTGCGCGTGGCCATCCGTTTGTGTTTGAGGGTGATCATCCGCCCGTGCGGATCCTCATATTTCGGCAGGTCCCCAGGGTGTACCTGATCGCTTTGGGTCGGCTGGGGTTCGGAGGCCGCAGTCTTTGAGTTGTCTTGCTTGCGCTCCTTGGGGTCCGAGCCCACGCGTCCATCATCGGCCATAGACTGCTCCCGCTCGTTTCTTCGGCTTCGCGTCAAGGGACGATTCCATATCGTATTTGTACATCTCTTTGGCTTCTTCCAGCGTATCGAACATATGCAGCCGTCCGTCGCGCAATACGGCAGCGGAGGTGCAGAACGACTCCAGTATCTTGGCTTTATGCGATACAATCACAACCGTTGCGCGGGAAAGCCGCTGGTGCAGCAGATCGCCGGCCTTGCGATTGAACTCGGCGTCCATTGTTGAGGGCATCCCTTCGTCAATCAGGTAGATATCGAAGTCCAGGCTCAGCATCAGCGCAAAGGTGAACCGCGACCGCATCCCCTGGCTATAGGTGGCGATGGGCATCTCAAAATACTCACCGATATCGATAAGATATCTGCAGAAGGCCTCAACGTAGTCGGGGTCCAGCCCATAAAGCCGTGCAATGTAGCGTGCGTTTTCCTGGCCCGATTGCACCATGTTCACACCGCTCACGACGCCCAGCGGGAACGAGATCTTCGAGGTGCGGATGATCTTGCCCTCGTCCGGTTTTTCCAAACCCGCCATCATATTGATGATCGTGGTCTTGCCCGTGCCGTTCGGCGCCAGGATGCCCACGCTTTTGCCAAGGTCGACCCGGAAATTGGCCTGATCGAGAATGACCTTGCGGGTTTCCCCGGTCCAGAAGGACTTGCTGACGTTTCTGAATTCGATCATTCCGATCTGCCCGTTCGCGCCCCAATCCGGGGGCGTTTGGCCGTCCTTACCTTGCGCCGATGGCGGCCTCTTCGCTCAGCGCGCACCATACCTAAAGGAAGGTGTGTAAATAAAGAGGTAAGTTTTCGGGACAGAAAGGGGGGCGGTTTTTGCTGCCGCCGCCACCGTCAGATGTTGATGATCAGGCGATTGCGCCCCACAGCAGTCCGGCGGAGAATGCGCCGGTCAGCGCAAACCCGATGTACCCGGCAAAGACCTTTGGTTTCACCAGAGCCCAGACCGCCATGGCGGCCGGGATGGACGTCACGCCCCCGGCAAGAACAAAGGCCATCGCGGCGCCTTGGCTCATACCCTGGTCGATCAGGCCGCCGATTAGCGGAACGGCCGCGAAACCGTTGAGATATGCAGGTCCGCCCAAAACCGTCGCCAGTGCAACAGTCGCTACACCGTCACCGCCAAGGGCCGTTGCGATCCAACCCGCAGGAACATGGAGCAGCATCAAACCTTCCAGTAGATAGGCCAGCGTAAGCCATTTCAGCAGGAACAGGCCGTTCTCACGTGCCGTTTCCGCAAATGTGGCCCGTCGTGCCGGATCGGTCCAGAAGATCCACTGCGGCTGTTCGGCGCGAGACGCGTCACTACCGCATCCACAGCCCGGCTTACGTTCCGCGCGTAGCGGATCCATAAAGACCGCGGTTCGGGACAGCGCCATTACTGCAAAGCCGCCAAAGACACCCAGTCCTACAGCAGCAGCGGTTTTGGCCAGGGCAAAGGGGAGTCCAAGCGCACCGGCGGTGATCATGAACATTGCCGGGTCCATCAGTGGCGAGGCCAGCCAGAACGCCATTGCCGCGCTCAGCGGGGCGCCCATTGCCAGAAGGGCCGCGATAAACGGAATTACTTCGCAAGAACAGAAGGGCGCGACACCGCCAACCAGTGCAGCCATCAATATCATTCGGCTTTCGCGACCCTGAAAGGCCCGCGCCATCAGTGCCTCCGACCCGGTTGCCCGCATCAGTGCAACCGCCATCACTGCAAACAAGATAAACGGCGCGGTGTGCAGGATCGCACCGATAGTGTGGCGGCTTATGCCGTCCAGATCCTCGGGCGTCAGCACAATGATCGCCAGAAAGATCATCGCAATTACAAGCCATACCCTGTCCAGCCGCAGTCGCCGCGGCACTGGGACGCCCAAGTCGGTCATCTGTATTCTCCTTAAGTCTCCGGGCAGCCGTCGGCGCAGCAATTCAGCAGCAGATAGTCCGACAGTTGCTGTACACGTTCAAATTCGGCGAAGGACAGAATGTTTCGTCCCTGTCGTTCCTGCCGGACCAGCCCGCTTTGCGCCAGAAACCGCAGGTGATGGGTCAGTGTCGACGCGCCGACACCTACGCGCTTGGCAAGATCGCCAGCGGGCATGCCGGACGGCCCTGCGGAAACCAGTGTAAGCAGCACCGAAAGGCGCTGCTCGGACCCCAAAGCCGCAAAACACTGCGTGGCCTGGGACTGATCGAGGAGTTTTGTTTCTAGCTTTTCCATTATTCTATAATCATAGAAATATCAAATCGTGTCAAGCGATATTTGCGGGGGGACAATATCCCTGCTAGGCCACCGTGATGTCTGCACTGGCCCAACTGAAGCATGAGATAGAATGTTGTCGTCTGTGTGCCGACCGATTTGCGGCCACCGCAACCGCGCATCCGCCCCGGCCGGTCCCCTGGCTGTCAAACTCTGCACCCATCCTTGTGGCCGGCCAGGCGCCCGGAATGCGCGTTCACAAAAGCGGTAAACCCTTTGATGACGCGTCCGGGGACAGGCTGCGATCCTGGATGGGGATCGACCGCGAGACCTTCTATGATCGCTCGAAACTGGCCGTACTGCCCATGGCATTCTGTTTTCCCGGCTATGATAGCCGCGGTTCGGACTTGCCGCCGCCTAAGATCTGCGCAGAGACGTGGCATGCACGCGCGATGGCCGAGATGCAGCAGGTGAAGCTAAAACTGCTGATCGGCGGCGCATCGCAACACTGGCACCTGGGCCGGATGGCCGTTACCGAACGGGTACGCCGGTGGCGCGAGTCGGTGCCGGATGCGATACCGCTGCCGCACCCCAGCTGGCGCAACACCGCATGGCTCAGAAAGAACCCCTGGTTCGAGGAGGATGTCGTTCCATGGCTGAAGACCCGGATCGCGGAACTGCTGTACCCCTAGACACGGCGCTGGATCGCGCCCATGCCGCAATGATAGACGCGGGCGAGTCCGAGGCGGCGCGCCGTTTGTTCTTTGGTGCAGTGGCCGCAGCAGAGTTGGTTCTTGTGCTTGAGGCTGAACTGCCCTTGGGCAGTGACCAGATACGGCCGATGGTTGTCGAGGCCGACGCCGGGCGCTTCGTTCTGGCGTTCGACACAGATGCGCGCATGGCCGCCTTTGTGGGGGAGGCGGCGACGGCAACGCTGTCTGGACGCGCCCTGGCGGCCATGTTGGCGCCCGCTGGCCTCGGGGTCGGGCTGAACCTCGAGGTTGCACCATCGTCGATCCTGCTGCCCCCTGAGGTCATATCCTGGCTGGCCGAGAACACGGCGCCGCAATCGGAAGTGCATGAGGTTCGGATCGTCGAGCTCGCGCCACCGGAACAGGTTGACCGTGTTCTGCTCGGGTTGCTCGACGCGCGGCTGGCGCAGCTGACCGGAATGGCGCGGGACGCCTGTTTGGCGCAGGCGGTCTATGCGGACGGCAGTCGTGGTCTGGCGCTGGCCATAGTCGGTGTCCCCGAGGCCGCGCGGACCGCTGTGACGCAGTCCTTTGCTGAGGCTGTTTCATTGGCCGGACTTCCGGATCGAGCGCTCGATGTTTTATTTCTGGAACCGGAAATGTCGATTTGGGAGCGTGTTCAGCGCGTTGGACTGAGGTTCGAAGTGCCGGAACCTGCCAAACCTGACGGCCCCGGATCAGCTCCGCCGGGCCCGCCGATACTGCGCTGAAGCGGGGCCCGGTCCGCGCCCGCAACAGGGCATCCGCGCATCCGGGCCCGCCGCAATCTGCAAGGACGCGCGCCTTGTTCGGCCCGGCGGACCGGCAAAAAATGGACAGGTGGTATCGCGCATTTGCGAACGGCCGCGCGGCAGTCCTATCCTGATAATCCGCGGAGCAGCGCCAGATGCGCGTCCCAACCGGCATCAAGATGGCCAAGGATGGCGCATTTGGTCGCCATTTCAGGCACAATACCGCTGTGGCTGAGTGTGACTTGCGTGCCCCCGGCCATAGCCGACAATTCCCACGTCACCGTCGTCTCCCGCCCTTCCAGCGGTTCCACATTGAACGTCGTGACAAGCCGTCTGGGTGGGTCCCACTCAAGCACATGTCCCCAGACGGTCCGCGCGCCATCCTTTCCCAGCGCGTACTCCGCGCCCGGGCGCAAGTCGCCGTGCGCCGGTTGATACC
Source organism: Pseudomonadota bacterium (assembly GCA_039190275.1). Classification (GTDB taxonomy): domain Bacteria; phylum Pseudomonadota; class Alphaproteobacteria; order Rhodobacterales; family Rhodobacteraceae; genus Halovulum. The sequence goes on from JBCCYF010000018.1 coordinate 21,982, forward strand.
ATTTGCCGATATGCGCTTTGCGGGTCAGGTAGTCCCAGACCTGCTCTGGCTGAGCATCAATAAACACAGTCTTGGTGAGGTCAGCGCTGATTTGCATCGTTTGAGTGTCGCTCATTTTCGTGTTTCCCTTTCGATGGTTTCCTTCAAGGCCTCCAGACGTCGCGACCAGAATTGGTCGATCTGGGCGACCCAGTCTGCGACGGCATTCAGGCCGTCGCGGTTGATGCGGTTGATACGCTCGCGTCCCCGCGCTTCGACCCGGACCAGCCCGCCCCGTTCTAGAACGGTGAGGTGTTTCTTCACCGCGGGGCGGGTCATCTGGAAATTCTCTGCCACCGCACCGATGGTCAGATCGTTCTCGGCAAGCAGGGCGACAATCGCCCGGCGCGTTGGATCAGCAAGTGCGCGGAAGGCGTCCCCCGCAGAATCTGGCATGGCATCCTCCTTATGAAACCTTTTGATTTCATTTATATGATACCAACAGGTTTCATTACAAGGGGACCTCCGCAATTTCCTGCTTCCTTTCGCGTGCACGACCGGCTAGGCTGCGCGCATGGAAAAGTTGCCCATCAGCCTGGCTCTTCTTCTCCTTAGCCGCCTCTGAGCGTGCCGGGATAACGGCGCGCGCGCTCAGAGGTTTATCGCTCGCGCCCCACACATCCCAAAATGGCTACAGGACCACACCCAATGACCGAGACACCCAAACAGGACCATGTCCTGATCTTCGACACCACGCTGCGAGACGGTGAGCAAAGCCCAGGCGCAACCATGACGCTGGCCGAAAAGCTGGAGATTGCCGGCATGCTCGACGCGATGGGGGTCGACATAATCGAAGCCGGTTTCCCGATTGCCTCGGACGGCGATTTCGAGGCGGTAAGCAAGATTGCCGCCCAGTCAAAAGCAGCGGTGATCTGCGGGCTTGCCCGGGCCAAAACAGGCGACATTGAGCGCTGTTGGGAGGCTGTAAGACACGCCAGACGTCCAAGGATCCACACTTTTATCGGCACCTCGCCCCTGCACAGGGCGATCCCAAATCTGGATCAGGACCAGATGGCCGAGGTGATCCATGACAGCGTTACTCTGGCGCGGAACCTGTGTGACAATGTGCAATGGTCGCCAATGGATGCGACGCGCACCGAAGAGGATTACCTGAAGCGGGTCATCGAGGTGGCCATCAAGGCAGGGGCGAGCACGATCAACATCCCCGACACGGTGGGTTACACCGCGCCACGCGAAAGTGCGGATCTGATCCGGATGCTGATCGAAACCGTTCCGGGCGCGGACGAGGTTACCTTTGCCACCCATTGCCACAACGATCTTGGCATGGCGACAGCCAACGCGCTGGCCGCGGTTGATGCGGGCGCGCGCCAGATCGAATGTACCATCAATGGTCTGGGTGAGCGGGCGGGGAACACAGCCCTGGAAGAAGTGGTAATGGCCCTCAAGGTGCGCAATGACATCATGCCGTTTCGTACCGGCGTAGAGACACAGAAAATCATGCAGATCAGCCGGCGCGTGGCCGCCGTATCGGGCTTTGCGGTGCAATATAACAAGGCCATCGTGGGCAAGAACGCGTTTGCGCATGAAAGCGGTATCCACCAGGATGGCATGCTCAAGAACGCCGAAACCTTCGAGATTATGCGGCCTGAGGACGTTGGCCTGACCGAGACGAACCTGGTCATGGGCAAACACTCGGGGCGCGCCGCGCTGCGCGCAAAGTTAAGCGATCTGGGATTTGATCTGGGGGACAATCAGCTCAAGGATGTCTTCGTCCGTTTCAAGGCGCTGGCCGATCGCAAAAAGGAGATCTTCGATGACGATCTGGTCGCGATGATGGCGGACAGTACAGCAAGTGCGGGAAACGCCATACAGGTGAAGTCGCTTCGGGTGATTTGCGGAACCGACGAGCCACAGTCCGCCGACCTCGTCCTTTCGATTGACGGACAAGACCATCAGGTTTCAATGCAGGGGGACGGACCGATTGATGCGGTGTTCCGCGCAATCCGCGAGTTGGTCCCGCATCCGGCGACGCTTGCGCTTTATCAGGTTCATGCGGTGACCGAAGGAACCGATGCACAGGCGACCGTATCTGTTCGACTTGAGGAAAATGGAAAAATTGCCTCGGCGCAGGCCTCGGATACCGACACTGTCGTCGCCTCGGCCAAGGCCTATGTCGGAGCGCTGAACCGCCTTATGGTGCGGCGCCTGAAGTCGGCGCCAGCTGACGCCGAAAGCACCGTGGCCTGAAACCGGCTCGGCAAGGGGGGCGGGCCCGGGCCCGGCCCTCGCCATCTGGTTGCGCTTGGGCAAGGGTGCCCCGCACCACCTAAAGCCATGTCTGAGCTTCCCATAGGTCACCACTGGGGCTGTGGTGAATGTGGTTCCTCAATTTCCTTGACCCGGCGGAAATTCGCCTTTTCCGGCCCAAAAATGCCGGGCGGGCCCTTGAGGCGTGCGGCGAAGTCCTTTACCCCCCGCGCCCAACGGGCTTATATGCACAGCAACATGACCCTCCGGGCCTGCCCGCGCCGGACGGAACACAACAAAATCCAAGGCGGTAGCGGTATGTTTGGGGCACTTTCGGGCTTGTTTTCAGCCGACATGGCCATTGATTTGGGGACAGCGAACACGCTTGTGTATGTCAAGGGCAAGGGCATTGTTCTGAACGAGCCCTCGGTCGTCGCCTATCACACCAAGGACGGAAAGAAACAGGTGCTCGCCGTGGGCGAGGACGCGAAACTGATGCTGGGTCGTACGCCGGGCTCTATCCAGGCGATCCGGCCAATGCGCGACGGTGTGATCGCGGATTTCGATGTCGCTGAGGAAATGATCAAGCATTTCATCCGCAAGGTGCACAAAGGTGGCTCCTGGGCGAAACCGAAGGTGATCGTATGTGTGCCCCACGGTGCGACGCCTGTTGAAAAACGCGCAATTCGCGAGTCGGTGTTGAGTGCGGGCGCCCGCCGCGCCGGTTTGATCGCCGAGCCGATTGCCGCTGCGATTGGTGCCGGGATGCCGATCACCGACCCAACGGGAAACATGGTGGTGGACATCGGCGGCGGGACGACCGAGGTCGCCGTACTCTCGCTCGCCGACATCGTTTACGCCCGCTCCGTCCGGGTCGGCGGGGACCGGATGGATGAAGCGATCATCAGCTACCTGCGGCGCCAACATAACCTCCTTGTGGGCGATTCGACCGCTGAGCGGATCAAAACCTCCATCGGGACGGCACGCATGCCCGAGGATGGGCGTGGCCAGGCGATGGACATCCGCGGCCGGGACCTGCTGAACGGCGTGCCGAAGGAAACAGAGGTTACGCAAGCGCAGGTGGCCGAAGCCGTCGCCGAACCGGTACAACAGATCTGCGAGGCTGTGATGACAGCCCTGGAAAGCACGCCGCCCGACCTTGCGGCTGATATTGTGGACCGTGGCGTTATGCTGACAGGGGGCGGCGCGCTTTTGGGTGATCTGGATCTGGCACTGCGCGAACAGACCGGTTTGGCAATTTCTGTTGCCGACGAAACACTCAATTGCGTTGCGCTGGGCACAGGGAAAGCATTGGAATTCGAACAACAGCTTTCACATGTGATAGACTTCGGGAACTAAAGCATACCACGACAGGGAGCCCCACCCTTTGGCGAATGCAAACCAGGAAGCTCAGGCCATGTGGCGCGCCATCCGGCGCGTACTGCTGGCGGGCATCTGTCTGACACTCGTGGGGATATTTGTGCTGTGGCGGATCGACAACCCGCGCGTGGAAGCACTGCGTCTTTCCCTTATGGATCGGCTGCTCCCCAGCTTTGAATGGACGATCAGCCCGCTGACCAGCCTCAGCCGCATGGTCTCGGATTTCCAGGAACTTGACCGGGTTTACGAACAGAACCGCGAGTTGCGCCGGGAGCTGCAGCGCATGAAGGGCTGGCGCGAAGCGGCGCTGCAGCTCGAGCAAAAGAATGCGCGCCTTAGGGCGCTCAACAACGTGCGTCTCAGCCCGCGGATCAGCTATGTATCCGGCGAAATCCTCACCGACAGCGGTTCACCTTTTCGCCAGTCGGCCCTTCTGAACATTGGCCGAATTGACGGTGTGCAGGACGGGTCGGCCACGGTTGATGGTTTGGGTCTTGTCGGCCGTGTGTCGGGTGTCGGAGAACGGACGGCACGCGTAATCCTGCTAACGGATATCAACAGTAGGGTTCCGGTTCTGGTTCAGCCCTCTGGTCAGCGTGCCCTGCTGACCGGGGACAACACGAACGCGCCGTTGCTGGAGTTTGTGGAGGATCCTGCGCAATTGCGACCGGGGGACCGTGTTGTCACATCTGGCGATGGCGGCATTTTCCCATCCGACCTGTTGGTTGGCACCGCAGCGGTCGGGCCCCAGGGCCGGCAGCGTGTCAGATTGTCCGCCGAGTACAAGCGTTTGGAGTTTATCCGCGTGCTGCGTCAGGCCCCGTCAGAGACTATTCCGGGAACCGGTGACCTGATTGGACCGTCGGTCCCCTTGGATGAGATCACGGTACAGGGGGCGATCGATGACTGATTACCCGTTCTCCCCGCTGCGTGCCGGGTTGTTTGTCTTGCTGGCCCTGGGCTGCATGTACTTCAACCTGATGCCAATACAGACAACTGCCGAGACCTTGGTCATGCCTGATATCCTATTGGGTTTGGCTGCCGCATGGGTGATACGTCGTCCGCATTGCATGCCATTGTTGCTGACGGCGGCCCTGTTCCTGCTCTCCGACTTTCTGATGTACCGACCGGTGGGGCTTTGGGCCGTGATCGCCCTGCTTATCGTTGAGTTCATGCGCGGGCAGCGTGATGTTCTGCGCAACCGCCCGTTTCCGGCCGAATGGGCGGCGTTTGCCGGCGCCCTGGCCGTGGGTTTGATCGTCGAGGCCGTGGTCCTGAAACTGACGTTGGTGGCGCGTCCCTCAGGTGACATCCCGTTACAGGTGTTCGCAGTTACCGTTGTGGCTTATCCGGTACTGGCGCTTTTGCTTCACAGCGTGTTCAGGGTCCGCGCGCCGAAACCGGCCGAACGGTCGCGGCGATTGGGTCGTGTCGTATGAAAAAGCCAGCCCGCACCGTGCCTGCCGGGATAACCCGTCGCGGTATGATCTTGATGGGCGGGGCAGCCGTGACCGTCGCGGGGCTAGGCGCGCGTATGCGCCACCTGCAGGTGAAAGAGGCCGCGACCTACCGCCTTCTGGCAGAAGAAAACCGAATGAACATCCGTCTGATCGCGCCAGCGCGCGGTTTGGTGTTTGATCGCGACGGGCAACCGCTGGCGGACAATCGCCAGAATTACCGTGTTGTGATGATCCGGGAACAGGCAGGTGATGTCGAACGGGCGCTGGAAAAACTGGCGCGGCTGATCCCCCTGACGCCCGAGCGGCGGGAGAAGGCGCTCAAGGAGCTTGGCAAACGCTCGGCTTTTGTCCCGGTCACGATTGTTGAGCATCTGACCTGGGACGAGATCGCGCGGGTTGCGGCAAATGCCCCCGCTTTGCCTGGTGTATTGCCCGAGGTGGGGCTGACCCGGCACTATCCTCAAACCGGCGCGACAGCGCATCTTGTGGGCTATGTCGGTCCGGTCAGCGACCGGGATCTGGAACAACAGGAGGATCCGGATCCGCTGCTGCAGATCCCGGATTTCCAGATCGGCAAAACCGGGGTTGAGGTTCTACTTGAGCGTGAGCTGAGGGGGACAGCGGGCGCCAGCCGGATCGAGGTCAATGCGCTGGGACGGGTGATGCGCGAGCTTGACCGCCGCGAAGGAGTACCGGGCCGCAGCCTGGCGTTGACCATGGATACGGATTTGCAAACCTATGCCATGCAACGCATGTCCGGTGAGAGTGCGGCGACCGTTGTGCTTGATGTCGAAACCGGCGAGGTCCTGGCCTCGGTATCGGCGCCCAGTTTCGATCCGAACGCCTTTGTCCTCGGGATCAGCCACACCGACTGGAACGGGTTGTTGAACGACCCGTATCGGCCCCTGTCCAACAAGGCTGTTTCGGGCGCCTATCCGCCCGGTTCGACGTTCAAGATGGTTGTCGCCCTTGCCGCGATGGAAGCCGGGCTGCTCAGCCCCGAAGAAACCGTGTATTGCCCGGGACATTATCAGCTTGGCAACCGCCGTTTCCACTGCTGGCGCGGCGGCGGACATGGGCATACCGACCTGCGCCAAAGCCTGAGAAACTCCTGCGATGTCTATTACTACGATGTTGCGCTGCGTGTCGGGGTCGATGCCATCACGGATATGGCCAATCGCCTGGGCATCGGCGTTAAGTTTGATCTGCCGCTGCCCGCAATATCGGCCGGGCTGACGCCAACCCGAGCGTGGAAGCAGCGCAAGTACGACGAGCCCTGGCTGGTCGGCGATACGCTGAATGCGGGTATCGGCCAGGGGTTCATGCTGGCGTCGCCGTTGCAACTGGCCGTGATGACAGCGCGCATTGCAACCGGACGGGCCATTGAGCCACGGCTGATCCGAGCTGTGGACGGGCGGCCGGAACCAACCGGGGGCGATCCCGACCTGGGCATCACGCCTTCGGCCCTCAGGCTGGTTCGTGAGGGCATGCATGCGGTGGTCAACAACCGCCGCGGTACCGCGTATCGGTCCCGGATTGTCGATCCACTGAACGAGCTGGCAGGCAAGACCGGAACAAGCCAGGTGCGCATCATCACCGCCGAAGAGCGCGCACGCGGTGTGACAAAGAACAAGGATCTACCGTGGGAACGGCGTGATCACGCCTTATTCGTAGGCTATGCGCCATATACGGCACCACGATTTGCGGTAGCAACCGTGGTCGAACATGGCGGCGGCGGGTCCGCCGCAGCGGCGCCCATTGTGCGTGATGTTATGATGCACGCTCTGTATGGCGCAACACCGCCGCTTGAAGCCTATCCGGCCGACCAACGTGACGAGATTGAGCGGTCGCGCGATGCGACGCCCGCGGTGGTGCCCGAGGCAGAAGTCCCCGTGGCGCCTACGGAACCAACGACCCAGGGCGAGGTTCGCGACCGCGCATGACGTTTCTGGACCAATCCCATCGTCAGTTGCCGACCGGATCGGCGAAGCTGCTGCACATGAACTGGGCACTGGTCGTGCTGTTGTCGGCGATAGCCTGTACCGGGTTTCTGATGCTCTACTCGGTCGCCGATGGTTCCATGGAGCCCTGGGCCGAACGGCAGATGATCCGTTTCGGGGCGGGTGTGGCGCTCATGGTTGCGATCGGCATGGTGCACATTCGCTTCTGGCGCGCGGTTGCGCCGCTGGCATACGGAGTGGGCCTTGTACTGCTGCTTTTTGTTGAGTTCTTCGGGCACATTGGTATGGGCGCGCAGCGTTGGATCGATCTTGGGTTTATGCAGCTGCAACCCTCGGAACTGATGAAAGTCGCGTTGGTTATGGCATTGGCTCTGTATTATGACTGGCTTGAGCCTGAACAGGTCAGCCGCCCGCAATGGGTAATCCTGCCAATACTGCTGACACTGATCCCCATGGCGCTTGTCCTCAAGCAACCGGATTTGGGCACGGCGATCCTGCTGGCGGCCGGGTCTGCGGTGATGATGTTCATGGCCGGTGTCTCGGTCTGGTATTTCGCAGCCGCGATTGGCGCCGGGGTTGGGGTGATCACTCTGGTGATGCAAAGCAAGGGAACCTCGTGGCAATTACTGGAGGACTATCAGTTCAATCGGATTGCCACATTCCTTGATCCCTCGACGGATCCGCTGGGGGCGGGGTACCATATCACGCAGTCCAAAATCGCACTAGGTTCGGGAGGTTTGACCGGCCGGGGTTTTATGGAAGGGACACAGACGCGCCTGAACTTCCTGCCGGAAAAACACACGGATTTCATTTTCACAACGCTGGCCGAGGAATTCGGCTTTGTCGGATCAGCGTCGCTTTTGGGATTGTACGCTCTGGTCGTGATCTTCGCGCTGGCATCGGCCATGCGCAACCGGGACCGGTTCGGGGCACTGCTCACCACCGGGATCACCGCGACCTTCTTTTTCTTCTTCGCCGTGAACATGGCTATGGTGATGGGCCTGATCCCGGTCGTGGGCGTTCCGTTACCGCTTGTCTCCTACGGCGGATCGGCGATGCTGGTCATCATGGCCGCCTTTGGCCTGGTCCAGAGCGCGCATATCCACAGACCACGATAGGAGCCGGAATTGCCCCTTGTTTACTATGCGGCCAACCCTGAGGCATGGGGCGACTACAGGGTCGAGATCCCGGCGGCGTTGGGGGAGTTCGGGGTCACTGCCCAGGTGCGCGATACGTGCGACGATCCGTCGTCGGTCGACTACCTCGTGTATACGCCGGCGGGGCCGGTTGCGGATTTCACCCCCTTCACGAAGGCGAAGGCGGTGCTGAGCCTTTGGGCTGGCGTCGAACGAATTGTCGGGAATGCGACATTGACGCAGCCGCTGTGCCGGATGGTCGATCCAGGTCTGAGCGACGGAATGACCGAGTGGGTGGTCGGTCAGGTCCTGCGATATCATCTGGGCCTGGACCGGCATATCACCACGCAAGACGGGGTGTGGCGTGAGCATCTTGCGCCACCGTTGGCGCGTCACAGAACAGTCGGTATCCTTGGCCTGGGCGTGTTGGGTCAGGCTGCGGCGCGTGCGTTGGCGGCACTGAACTTTGACGTCCTGGGATGGAGCCGGACAGAAAAATCCGTATCGCAGGTGAAGTGCTTTGCCGGTGACATCGGCCTGTCCGAGGTTCTGTCCACCTGCGACATCCTGGTGCTGTTGTTGCCCGAGACGCCGGCAACGCGCGGGCTGATGAACGACACCCGCTTTGCGCTACTGCGACCCGGGGCAATCGTGATCAATCCCGGGCGGGGTCCGCTGATCGAAGATGACGCGCTGTTGCGTGCCCTGGACAGCGGACAAGTGAGCGCTGCGACACTGGATGTCTTTGCCGTCGAACCCCTGCCACCACAGCATCCTTTCTGGGCCCATCCGAAGATTACCGTTACGCCGCATGTCGCATCGGTTACGCGCCCGGGGTCGGCGGCACGCGTCATTGCCGAGAACGTTGCACGCGGTGAGGCGGGACAGCCGCTGTTGCATGTCGTTGACCGTGGTTTGGGGTATTGAACCGCTTGGGTTGGACCGCGCAAATGGACCGACCATGGACGGATGGCGCAAGATGCTAGAGCAGCCGGGGTTTAGGCGTACACTTCTGATCGGGTCCAGCGGCGGCATCGGCCAGGCCCTTGCCGATGTATTGCAGGGGACCGACCTGACCACGCTCAGCCGCAGCGAAACCGGCCTCGATCTGCTGGATGAGGCCAGCCTCCAATCGGCTGCGCGCAAGCTCAGCGGAACGTACGACCTGATCTTCGACGCGACAGGAGGGTTAAGCATCGACGGTTCCACCCCTGAGAAAGCGCTTTCGCAAATTTCTCCGGCGCAGTTCGCGGCACAATTTGCGCTTAATGCGACGGGGCCGGCACTGTTGTTGAAACATTTTGGACCATTGATGCCGCGGGAGGGCCGCGCCGTTTTTGCCACGCTTTCGGCCCGCGTGGGATCGATCGGGGACAACCGTCTGGGCGGCTGGGTGTCGTACCGGGCATCCAAAGCGGCGCTGAACCAGATCGTCCGGACCGCGGCCGTAGAACTGGCCCGGCGCAACCCGCAGAGCATTGTGGTGGCGCTGCACCCGGGTACGGTCAGAACGCCATTGACCGAGCGGTATCTGGCACGCCATCCGGCCGTTCCACCAGCGGAGGCTGCGGCCAATCTGGTGAACGTCGTATCGGCGTTAGGTCCCGAGCACAGCGGGGGCTTCTACGACTATGGGCAAAGGCAGATCCCGTGGTGACGCGTCACCGACACGGCGCTCGGATCCTTACGGAAACATGCGCTCGATCCATGGCTCTTTCCGCCGGTACTGGTGCCGCCCATACAAGGCTCCAACGCAGGGTCTAAGGACGAAGAAAGCGCAGGCGTTATTTAGCGGCGGCACGTTCCGTGCCAAGTCTATCAGCCCTGACGGGCAAGCCTATGTCCCTGTGCCGCGGACCTTCTCGGCGCTTGCAACCGGGGCACGCGCATCAAGCCGCGCGCGCCGCGAGTTTCAGTTCCCGCTGTTTGAGGCGGCGTCGGTAGCGGCGTCCTCGGCGGCCGCGGCATCGGCTTCCGCTTTGGTCGCTTGCTCCCCGCGTGCCCAGTAGCCGTCATACTCCTCGCCTGAGGCGTAGACCATTTTTCCCCGGCCCTGACGCTGACCCTTCGTGAAAAAGCCCTCGTAGCGATCGCCATTGGGATAGGTGGCGACCCCATCACCGTCGATCTCTCCGGCCTTCCAGCCGCCGGCATATTCAAACCCGTCAGTCATGCGGATTGTTCCCGAACCGTCACGCTGGCCGTTGATGAAGTTGCCCTCATAGACCGTACCGTCGGCGTAGGTTGCGACGCCTTTGCCATCGCGCAATCCGTCTTTCCATTCACCGGTATAGGTGAAGCCGTCTTCGTAGGTCATTGTACCGATGCCGTGGTTGCGGGCATTCTTGAACTCACCTTCGTAGACCAGACCGTTGTCATAGCGCGCGATGCCCTTGCCCTCGATCACGCCATTCACCCAGTCGCCTTCATAGGACGAGCCGTCGGCATATGTAATGGTGCCGACGCCATGCGCCACATCTGCCTGGAACTGACCCTGGTAGACCGAGCCATCGGGGTAGGTGACCTGGCCGTCGCCCTCGATCCGGCCGCCGACCCAATCGCCTTCGTAGCGGTAGCCATCGGTGCCGACAAACACACCGGCACCATCGCGCTGATCGTTTACAAAGGTACCAGTGTAAACATCGCCCGACGCATAGGTCGCGACGCCATCGCCGTTTCTCTGACCGTTGACGAGGCTACCTTCGTAACGGTCACCATTGGCCTGAACCAGCACGCCGTTGCCGTTGATCTGCCCTTCGGACCATTCGCCAACATACGTTAGTCCGTCAGGCATTGTCAGTTTGCCCTCACCGGCGCGCACGCCCTGCGCAATCTGGCCCTCATAAATGGCACCGTCGGGGTAAGTGATCTTGCCCTCACCATCCTTGACTCCGTTCACCCATCCGCCCTCGTAGCGGTACCCGTTGGGCGAGGTCATGATCCCGGTGCCATCATGCACCGCATCGGTGAACGTACCCTCGTAGCGCACGCCATTGGCGTAAACTGCCACCCCGGTTCCGTTGATCTTCCCGTTGGCCCATTCACCCTCGTAGGTGCCGCCATCCGAAAACAGGATCTTGCCCTGGCCAGAGGGCGAGCCATTGGCGAACGCGCCTGTGTAGACAGAGCCGTTCGGGAACTTGGCCACGCCTTGCCCCTCGATCCGGCCGTCGAGCCAGTCACCCTCGTACTCATATCCATTTGGCAGCGTGTACTTGCCTTTGCCGTGCTGCTTGCCGTCCTTGAATTCGCCGGTGTAGACGCCACCGGTGTCGTATTGCTTGGTTTGAACGCCGCTGTCCTGTGCAACCGCAGTAGACGCCGCAAACGCGGCGACAAGGGTGAGTACCGTTAGTCTCTGCTTCAACACGTCGATCCTCGATCTCTCTTGATGTCGGGACATGCCCGCACGCCAAAACCACATAGGCGGCTTAGGGAACGCTGCCACCATAACAGATGTAACACTAATTTTTCCACTCCGGGCTGACAATACGTTTATAGATGAATGCGACTGTGTGATGACCCAAAGATGCGCGATATGTGGCAGTTACAGGATATGCGCAAACCGAAAGGCGGCCTGCGGTTTGCCGCTGCGACAAATTGTTTTGTGGCGGCACTGTGCGTTCTTTGTCCACCGGATCGCCCGTGCGATGCCCACATTGGGGCCCACATTGGGCGCTGGGCGCCCGCCGATCCGCGACCCTAAGCCCTTGTCGCCGGGTTTCGATGGGGTATGTGTTGCCTGCAATTGAGTGAAGGCGCGACGCAATGGCTGATGAATTCCGTCTGACACTGGCGCAGTTAAACGCCACCGTTGGGGATCTGTCCGGCAACGCGGACAAGGCGTTCGACGCCTGGCAGACGGCGCGCAACGCGCGGGCCCATTTCGTAGCGTTGCCTGAGATGTTCATCACCGGATACCAGACGCAGGATCTGGTGCAGAAACCGGCCTTTGTGGCCGCAGCGCATCGACAGATCGACGCACTTGCCGTGCGCTGCCTGGGCGGTCCGACCGTGGGGATCGGCGGGCCTTTGTTCGAGGCGGGGCGGTTGTACAACGCCTACTACCTGCTCAAGGGCGGTAAGATTGCCGGTATTGCGCGTAAGCATCATCTTCCCAACAGCTATGTCTTTGATGAGGTGCGGCTCTACACCAGGGGGCCAATCTCCGGGCCGTTCGCCGTTGGGGCGGTGCGGATGGGGACGCCGATCTGCGAGGACACCTGGCACGAGGATGTCGCCGAAACCATGGTTGAAAGCGGCGCCGAGGTTCTGATCGTCCCCAATGGCTCACCCTACTACCGGAACAAGCTGGATGAACGGCTCCAGCATATGGTCAGTCGTGTGATCGAAAACGAGGTTCCCCTGGTCTATCTGAATCTGGTCGGGGGGCAGGACGATCAGGTGTTTGATGGCGGTTCGTTCGTGCTGAACCGCGGTGGTAAGCTTGCCGCCATGCTGCCGGTGTTCGAAGAGGCGGTCGAGACGATCACCTTCGAAGGGGATCATGATGGATGGAAAGCGGTCCCGTCCACACTGGCAACGCATCCACCTGTGCTTGAGCAGGAGTACCGGTTGATGGTGCTGGCGCTGGGCGATTACCTGCGCAAGACCGGATTTTCCAAAGTTGTGCTGGGCCTGTCCGGCGGGATCGACAGCGCGCTGGTCGCCACGGTCGCGGCAGATGCGCTGGGCCCCGAGAATGTCCGCTGCGTCATGTTACCGTCGGAATATACGTCCGATCACTCGCTGGAGGATGCCGAAGGCGTGGCACATGCCCTGGGATGCCGTTTGGATACAGTCCCGATCCGTGCGGCACGCGCAGCGGTGGGGGAAACCCTGGCGCCGCTGTTCGACGGGCTTGCCGCCGATGTGACCGAAGAGAACATACAGTCCCGCCTGCGCGGCCTGCTGCTTATGGCGCTGAGCAACAAGTTTGGCGAGATGCTGCTGACGACGGGCAACAAGTCCGAAGTGGCGGTGGGGTATGCGACGATCTACGGTGACATGGCGGGTGGCTATAACCCGATCAAGGACCTCTACAAGACGCGTGTTTTTGACACCTGCCGCTGGCGCAACGCCCATCACCGGCCCTGGATGAAGGCGCCGGCGGGCGAGGTCATTCCGCCCCGGATAATCGACAAGCCGCCCACAGCCGAGTTGCGCGCCGATCAAAAGGACGAAGACAGCCTGCCTCCTTACGACATTCTGGACGGTATCCTAGAGATGCTAATCGAAGGTGACGCTGGGGTCGCCGAATGTGTCGATGCAGGGTATGATCGCGCCACTGTCAAGAAAGTGGAGCATCTGCTGTATATCTCGGAATACAAGCGGTTCCAGTCTGCCCCCGGCGCACGGCTGACCAACCGCGCCTTCTGGCTGGACCGGCGCTACCCGATCGCCAACCCGTGGCGTGACGATGGCTAGCCGTTTGCATGCCGCCGCCCGCGTCCGGCAGGTCACCTTGGCGACGCAGGGGTTCCTGTTTGTGGTAATTACACAAGCCTACAGAGTGTTCGCCTATGGAACTGTCCCGGGCGAGGGCCAATTGGACTGGCAGACCGGTCTTCACCTGATGCTGATGTTTAGCCCGTTTCTTCTTGCGCAGATCACGCCACTTATGGCGATCACCCCCGCGTTGCTGCTGCGCGATGGCGCACGCGTGGATATCCATGACGGCGGTCTCATTTACACCTTCGATGCGGTGAAGCGTCCGCTTTTCGTTCCGTGGGAAGACATGGAGTACCTGCGCCAAACTAAATTTGGTCTGGTCTTCAAGACGCGGGATAACGCGGTGCTGCTCGAAGGTCTGCCAAAGTACCAGGCAGAGTTTTGGCGTGACCGGATCAAACGGCCGGTCCGACTGAGATATGTTGACCGTTTCACGCCAGAGGGGGCGTTTTGGCAGTGTATTCAGACGGCGCGCAGGGCGGGCGTTGCCGTAAACGGATTCGAAACCGACACAAGCCCTGCGGTTGTCGCCAGTTGACAAAGGAGGCCTGTGTATGTGGGCACGGGTTCTTCTCAGGTCCACCATGGATCGATGCGTGCAATATCTTCATCGGACCATCCGAAATGATGGGCAAACTCATGCACCACAACATGGGTAACCAGCGCTGTCAGCGTGACGTCCCCTCTTGCGGCCCATTCATCCAGGATCGGCCTGCGATACAGCCATACCGTATCGGGGCGATCCACCACATCCATCACTGATTTCTGCGTCAGCGGAATGCCCTCGTACAGTCCGGTCAGCCCGTAGGCGGTGTCGATCTCCATCTCGCGCAGCACATCACCATCGGGCCAGTCGACCACGCGGATCGCCACCGCGCTTGCCATGCTGCGCATGGGTTCGGGGAGCAGGTCCCGCGCAGCTTCGGCCAGAGCGCTGATCTGGGCAAGATCGGGGGCGAAGGTCACTGTCGGCGCCAGTCACGGTAGATCTCTTCCATCGGCACCATGGCGTTCCCCCCGGGCAAAGGTGTTTTTTGACGCTACGGGGTTCAGCCCGCGCGCAAAGCACTGTATGGACAGCCACCTCATACTGGATCGAGTCCCCGCATGACCACCACACGTTTCGCACCCTCGCCCACCGGCTATATCCATATCGGGAACTTGCGCACAGCATTGTTCAACTGGCTGATTGCGCGGAAGTCCGGGGGCACCTTTGTGCTGCGGATTGATGACACGGATGCCGAACGCTCGAAAGAGGAATATGTCGACGCAATCCGGGAGGATCTGGAGTGGCTCGGCCTGACCTGGGACAGGGAGGAACGACAGTCTGCTCGGGCCGAACGGTATGCCGAGGCTGCGGACAGCCTGCGTGCATCGGAGCGCCTCTACGAAGCCTTTGAGACCCCGGTTGAACTGGACCTCAAGCGCAAGAAGCAGCTCAATATGGGCAGGCCACCGGTCTATGATCGCGCCGCGCTTGCGCTTTCAGCCCAAGAGCGTGACCGCCTGCGCGCGGATCGAAGTGGCCATTGGCGGTTCCTGCTCGATCGCCAGCGCATTGAATGGATGGACGGCATTCTTGGCCCGCAATCGATCGATGCGGCGAGTGTTTCGGACCCGGTTCTGATCCGCGGCGATGGCCAGATGCTTTACACGTTGGCGTCCGTCACAGACGATATGGACATGGGTATCACGCATGTGGTGCGCGGCTCTGACCATGTGACAAACACCGCGACACAAATTCAGATTGTCGCGGCACTCGGCGGAAATGTGCCGATGTATGCGCACCATTCATTGCTGACCGGCCCACAGGGTGAGGCCTTGAGCAAACGTCTGGGTACGCTGGCTTTGCGTGACCTGAGGGCGCAGGGCGTTGAGCCCGCGGCCGTCGTGTCGCTAATGGCCCGCCTTGGGTCCGGTCAGCCGGTCGATCTGGTGGGCACTCTCGACGAACTGGCCGACAGCTTCGATCTCGGACAGTTCAGCGCAGCACCGACGAAATTCGACCCTGCCGACCTGAAAAACCTTACGGCGCGTGCCGTACATGCGAAGCCATACGAGGAAGTCGCGTCGTATTTGGCAGGCCTTGGTATCCCGGCCGACACGGCGCCCGCCTTCTGGGCTGCGGTTTCGGGTAATCTGGAAACGCTCTCGGATGCAGCGCACTGGTGGCACATTTGCAGCAAGGGCGCGGAACCGGTCATTGCCCCCGAAGATGAGGCATTTGTCGCCGAAGCGCTCAGCCTTTTGCCGCCGCGCCCCTGGACCGAAAGCACCTGGAGCACCTGGACCGATACGGTCAAATCGGCGACCGGTCGGCGGGGCCGTAGCCTGTTCCGACCGCTGCGGCTGGCCCTCACCGGGGTGGAGCAAGGTCCTGAGATGGCCGGGCTTTTGCCACTATTGGCTTCTATCTCATTCAAGAATCAGTAGATTAGGTGCCAGAGTAGTGTGGTGCTTCGTGTAACTGGAGACGAGAATGCGTGCGGGCAACTTCCTTGGCAATCTGCTGACGGTGCTGGCCGGGTTTTTTGCCGGCGTCTTGTCCGTCCAATTGCTGGCCCCGGATTTTCTGAATGCAACGCGCACGCAGCGGTTGCCCGAGGCGGTGACCGCGCGCATGCTTGCGGCGGGTGATTTCAGCGACATCGACAGCGTTTACCGTGCGTCGGGCCGGGCGCAGCTGCTGGACGGTGGCGATTTGCAGATCCTGCGCTTTACCGAGTTCAACGTCAGCAATGCACCCAATCTGGAGGTTTGGCTGTCAACAGAGTCCGACATCACGGATTCCTCTGACGTGCGCGCTGCAGATATCCTGCCAATTGCCGCGCTGGAGCGCAGCCGCGGCGACCAGATCTACGTGCTGCCCGAGGGGCTTGATCTGTCGATCTATCGTTCGGTGCTGATCTGGTCAGCCGAGTTTGGCGTGTTATACGGAGTGGCAAACTTCGACACGTGAGGGCGACATGGCCGAACCAGCGGTATTCCTGTCCGGCAACATGATGCGCCACATCGTCGTAATGTCATCGACATCGTCCCTGGGTCTGATGGCGGTGTTCCTGGTCGATTTCATCGATATGATTTTCATTTCGATGCTGGGCAAGGCCGAGCTTGCGGCGGCCATCGGCTATGCCGGAACAATCCTGTTTTTCACCACATCGGTCAGTGTTGGCCTGGCTATCGCGGCCGGGGCTCTTGTCTCGCGGGCATTGGGCGCTGGCGATGAGGACCGCGCGCGCCTGGTTGCGACCCATGTGCTGGCATTCGGCTTTGCGCTCGCGATGGTCTTTGCCGCCCTGGTCTGGTGGAACGTGCGCCCTCTGTCAGCGCTCCTTGGGGCAGAGGGCGAGACCCTGGCGCTGTCGGCCTCGTATCTGGCGATCATCGTCCCTTCCATGCCGTTTTTGATGATCGGGATGGCCGCCGGTGCGATCCTGCGGGCGCATGGGGATGCCCAACGTGCCATGTGGGCGACGATTGCCGGCGGGGCGGTCAACGCGGTCCTTGATCCGATCCTTATATTCGGCCTTGACCTTGAGCTGACCGGAGCAGCGCTTGCATCGGTGGCGGCGCGGTTGACCATCATGGTCGTCGCGGTGATCCCGATCCTCAGGCACTACGGGGGCTTTGCACCTTTGCGTGGACCGGCTTTTATCCGCGATCTTGGGTCCATTGGCGGCATTGCCTTTCCGGCAATGCTCACAAACATCGCAACCCCGGTAGGGGCCGCCTATGTGACCCGCGAGATGGCACAGTTTGGTGAGGAGGCCGTGGCAGGCATGGCAATCGTTGGGCGCCTGACCCCGGTTACCTTTGCCGTCATCTTTGCACTGTCGGGCGCGATCGGCCCGATCATCGGTCAGAATTACGGGGCCCAGAAGTTTGACCGGGTTAAGGCGGCATATCGCGATGGGCTGATCTTTGTGGCTGTCTACACCCTGGTCGCGGCCTTGGTGCTGTTCCTGTTGCGCGGACCGATATCGGATCTGTTCGCCGCTACCGGACTAACGCGCGAACTGGTGTTCCTGTTTTGCGGGCCACTGGCCCTGGCTTGGTTCTTTAACGGAGCGATCTTTGTGGGCAACGCGGCCTTCAACAACCTTGGCCATCCGTTCTATTCGACCACGATAAACTGGGGGCGCAATACGCTTGGTACAGTGCCACTGGTTGCCTTGGGTGCCTATCTGTTCGGCGCCCCCGGGGTTCTGATAGGGCAGGCGCTTGGCGGCGTAATTTTTGCCTTGATTGCATTTGTGCTGGCGCAGAGGCTGATCGACGCACAGGCGCGGGGTCATGCACCGCATGCGCCGCGCGCCGAGTTCACACGGCGTGCCCGGCAGATTCAGCTGATGTTCCTGCGCCGCTAGGCTCGGGTCCCGCAAGCACCCTTGTCGTGCTTCCGATTAGGCACGCGTTCCGAACACCTGAACGGCATAGGTACGAGCCCCGCTGCGCGACACCCCCACCCCGATCTGGCGCAGCCGCGTGTCCAGGATGTTTGCCTGATGCCCGGGCGAGCCCATCCACTGTTCCATGATGCGCGCTGCCATCGCGTCATCGGGTCCCGACCGATACGCTATATTCTCCGCCAACCGGCGAAAGCGATAGCCGGTGGCCAGCACCCGTGATGCCAGGTTTGTTCCCCCTGCGGTATGGCTCAACTCGTCAAGTCGGGCCATTGTTTCCGCATGGCCTTGGGCCGCCTGGGTCAGGTTGGGCTCAAGTTCCAGGGTAGAGATACCCTGACCTGCCCGGACGGCGTTGGTCAGCTCAAAGATGCTGTCCCGTACGTTCGCCCACGCCGGACCGGTCAGGGTAATTGCACCCAGCGACACCAGAATTGAACGCCGTGGCAGCACCGGTCAGCCTGGCTGTTTGGTCGTCCGGAGGTAGGGCAGGACCCGCGTGAACTCACCGAACTTTTCGTTCGCCTCATCGTCGGGTACGGCAGCGGTGATGATGACATCTTCGCCCTGCTTCCAGTTTGCGGGCGTGGCCACTTTGTGTTTGGCGGTCATCTGGATGCTGTCGATGGTCCGCAGCAGCTCGTCAAAGTTGCGCCCCGTGGTCATCGGATAGGTCATCGACATCTTCAGTTTCTTGTCAGGTCCGATTACAAACACTGACCGGACGGTCTGGTTGTCCGCTGGTGTCCGCTCGCCCGGTGCGCCTGCGGCCGAAGCCGGCAGCATGTCGTAGAGCTTTGCGATCCGCATATCCGGATCGCCGATCATCGGATAACTCACATCGTTGCCGGTGACCGTCTTGATATCCGATTTCCACCGATGATGATCTTCGACCGGATCGACCGAAATGCCCAGGATCTTGGTGTTGCGCTTGGCAAATTCGTCCTGCAGTCCTGCCATCGTGCCCAGCTCGGTCGTGCAAACGGGCGTAAAATCCTTCGGGTGCGAGAACAGCACGGCGTATCCGTCGCCAATCCAGTCATGAAATGAAATTTCGCCCTCGGTGGTTTCGGCAACAAAGTCCGGAGCCTCGTCGTTGATACGAAGTGCCATGGCAGATCTCCCTCACATAGATCGCAATCCAGTTGTAGGGAGGACCATGCTCCGGCGCATGTGGTATTTGCAAGCCCCGCGTGTTGTGGTGCGGCGTGCGCCGAAACGGCGGTACTATAGCCTAGATCAGTGCCAGAAATTCCGCCGTCACGACAATGGCAATTGCGCTCGACGTGCACAGAACGCTTGGCAAGACATAGCGCATGCAGGCGACGCTCATCCGCCGGGCGCCGGCGCGGTTGTGCTTGGAATTCAGGATGTGCCGCAGCTTTGAAGCCTCGTGCATCTGGATCGGTTCAGCGACTTTGAACATCGGAAATCTCCTTGCCCACCGCTTTGGCGGGTTTGTTTCGACTGTGACCATGCCTGCGGTGTTTGATCGAATGATGCCGGTATCAAGGTAAATTGGCGCTGGATCTGTGTCAGTATTGCCAAAATCTGGCGGCTGCCGCGCACCGGCGGTTTGATACGCCGTCCGCAGGCCCAAACGGTCCGACACCTGGCATACGGTGGACGCATTGCGATGATCGGCGTTACTGCAGCGCGCCTGTTGATTCCAGATGTCACAGGGCTGGGTATGCTGCGCATAGGCGGACAGATCGACGACACCTCACTCCGGCCATGGCCAACACTGTCGCTACCAACAGAACCACCGTCGTTCGCCACTTGTGTTCCTCGGACGTGGCCGATACGCCGGTAGGCAAACGCAAAACAAGGGACTGAGGGGGGCGGAATGAAACGTTCGATGGTCAATGAAATACTGCGCGAGGGGGATGCGTTCATCCGTTCGTTCGGATATGTCCTGCCGCCCTTTGCCTACCTCTCGCCGCAGGCTCTTCGGGCTAGCGATCATGACCAGATCAAGCGCCGCGGCATGGGTTGGGACATCACCGACTACGGCAAGGGCGCGTTTGACGAAATGGGTCTGTTCCTGTTCACGACGCGCAACGGCCTGGCCGAGGACCTCACCAAGGGTGCGGGTATGGTCTATGCCGAGAAGATCATGATCTCGCGCCAGGATCAGCTCAGCCCGATGCACCGCCATGTCATCAAGTCCGAGGATATCATCAACCGGGGCGGCGCGAAACTTGTCCTAGAGCTGTTCTCACGCGCTCCGAACGGCGATATCGACCGGGAGGCGCCGGTCAGGGTCATGGTGGACGGTGTGCCGACCGAACTGTCCGCCGGCGGTTTGCTGAAACTGGACCCCGGACAGAGTGTGACGCTTCATCCCGACACATGGCACGCGTTTTGGGGTGAGGGTGGCGATGTTCTGATCGGCGAGGTCTCAACCGTTAACGACGACAACACCGACAACATCTTTGAGATGGATATCGGTCGATTTGCCCAGGTGGAAGAGGACGAGGCGCCACTGCATCTGCTGGTTTCCGACTACCACCTGCATCTTTAGGCGCCGGGCATGCGTATCACCGCAGCTTTCGAGGGTGTCTCAGACGAGACCGCCCCGAAGGATCGAGGCGGCCTTGCAAACCTTGGCTAGAGTGAGCCATTTAAGGGTGATCAGGCGAGCTTGGCGACACCGAGCGGTACGTTGAAGCGCTCACACCAGATCCAGACCTCGTTGTAGGCGCTGACATCGATACTGGACGGTATTTCGTATTGCGATCGCCCGGTGTTCGATTTCAACGGACCCATCAAGGTGCTGGCATCGTAGCCGTCCCTGCCGAGTGCCACTTTCGGATCGGGTGCGCCGTCGAAGGTGAAATCGTCCCCCAGCACAACGTAGTGCGCCTCGCCTTCTTGGGCGATTGTGGCCGTACCGGTCGTGACGTGATTGCTTGCGCCGGTGAAGGTGCCGCTGGAGAGGGCAGTGGCTGCGCGTGCCAGGCTCGCGGGCAATACGGCGGCGGCGGCAACCAATGCCAGTGCAAATCGACGAGTGAGCATTGCTGGTATCCTTTCCATTTGAGTGTCCCGCCGAGATATGCCGCGCCCGTCGCGCCGCGTCTACGCCACTCACGCAGTTGTGGTCCCGCGCGAGCAGTGCGTGCAGTGCGTTGCTATCCTGTCTGGGGGTTGCGTGCGCGGGCACTATGGTTACATCTCGGGGACCGATGCCGAAGGAAATCAACCTGATGACTGAACTGACCCCACGCGAGATTGTGTCCGAACTGGACCGTTTTATTATCGGCCAGGCGGATGCCAAGCGGGCGGTGGCTGTTGCCCTGCGTAACCGCTGGCGGCGTCGGCAATTGAGCCCGGATTTGCAGGACGAAGTATATCCCAAGAACATTCTGATGATCGGTCCCACTGGTGTCGGCAAGACCGAGATCAGCCGACGGCTTGCAAAACTGGCCCGCGCGCCTTTCTTGAAGATCGAGGCGACGAAATTCACCGAAGTGGGCTATGTCGGCCGCGATGTTGAACAGATCATTCGCGATCTTGTCGACAGCGCGATCGTGATGGTACGCGACCGCATGCGCGAGGAGGTCAAAGCCAGTGCGCGAGAAGCGGCTGAGTCCCGGGTCATCGAAGCGCTGGCCGGTCCCGGCGCGCGCGAACAGACGCGGGACCTGTTCCGCAAAAAACTCAATGACGGTTTGCTTGACGACAAGGAGATCGAATTGGAGCTGGCCGACACGTCGAACCCATTTCCGCAAATGGAGATCCCGGGCCAGCCAGGTCAGAACATGGGGATGATGAACCTGGGCGATATCTTTGGAAAGGCCTTGGGCGGGCGCACCGTGCGGCGCAAGCTTAAGGTCGCGGACAGCTATGATGTGCTCTTGGCCGAGGAGGCCGACAAACTGGTTGACGATGAAACCGTCACCCGTGATGCGATCAAGGCCGTCGAGGAAAGCGGGATCGTGTTTCTGGACGAGATCGACAAGGTTTGCACCCGGACCGAGGCGCGCGGTGGGGATGTTAGCCGCGAAGGTGTCCAGCGTGACCTGCTGCCGTTGATTGAGGGGACAACGGTCAATACAAAGCACGGGCCGGTTAAGACGGATCATGTGCTGTTTATCGCAAGCGGGGCGTTTCACATCGCCAAGCCATCGGATTTGTTGCCGGAGCTTCAAGGACGCCTGCCGATCCGGGTGGAGTTGCGCGCGCTGACTGAGGCGGATTTCGTCCGGATCCTGACCGAGACCGACAATGCGCTTACGCTCCAGTACAGCGCCCTTATGGGGACCGAGAAGGTGGCCGTCGAGTTTACCGAAGATGGGATAAAGGCCCTCGCGCATATCGCGGCGGAAGTGAACAGCAGTGTTGAGAACATCGGCGCACGTCGGCTGTACACAGTATTGGAACGTGTATTTGAGGACCTAAGTTTCACCGCCCCGGATCGCGCCGGAGAGAGCGTGACTGTGGACGCCCCCTTCGTCGAGGCGCATCTGGGCGAGTTGTCACGGTCCACAGATCTGAGCCGCTATGTCCTCTAGCGGCCGCGCCACGGGCATCCGTCATCCGTCGCTACATAGCGGGGATCGTGGCACAGGCTGTTGCGTTGCACCACCTCTCGCGCGCAGGTTGCATTCATCGGTGCAGAGCACCAGAAGCGACCGAAATGCTGCGTCCTGTCCAAGTGCGAAAGCGCACGGCCACGTGCTAAATGTGACCGGATCGCCTTAATGGGATCACAATTTCTGTGCTACGGTCTGCCCCGAACATATTCCAGTTTTTAGGTAGGATACATGAAACACCTGCTTCTTTCCTCTGCAGCTGCGCTTGCCCTGACGGGTATCGTACATGCCCAGAACCTGTCCGTCCAAAGCGCCGTCGAAGAGGGTATCGCTCAAATTAACGAGGATGGTGCGAATCTGACCTATCAAAGCAGCTCGGTAGGTGCGGATAACAGTCTCACCCTGCGCAATGTGCGTATGGAACCTGATGATGCTGGTCTGGTTCTGGAAGCCGAGTTTGTAAAGCTGACCCCTTCAACCGAGTCACCGGGTGATGTCGTTATCACCGTTGCCGATGTGGTGACATTGACGGGTGAACCCGAGGATGACATGCCGCCGGTTACAGTCACACTTGCGTCCTCGGGGCTGGAGATCACAACGAACTGGGTTCTGAATGCGGCCGGGAAGGGTATGCTTTCAGCCGTCGCTGACTCGCTGAAAGTCAGTGGCGGGGATCCTGATCATCCGGTGCTTAAGGGTCTCCTTCTGGAACAGAGCGACCTGAACATCTCGCTGGATTTCGACGAGGAGACGCGGGACGCGAATGCATCCTACTCTGCGTCCAGTTTCGACATGGACTACACAATTGGCGATCCTCTGGAGCCGGAAGTCGAGATCCGCTCGGTTGCCTCAACTCCGGACGGTCTTTCGATCCTGTTCGAGGGTCGTTCTCTGCCGGAAAATCCCGATAGTGATGCCGAAATGACGGCATTCCTCGAAACCGGCTCGGTCCTCTTTCGGGCGGAAGGCGGCGCTGGAACCAGTCGGCTGGTTTCGAACTCCCCCGAAATGCCGGTGACAATCGAAGCTGAGGGCTCGGCTGGTACTGCGGAGTTTTCGCTGATGGATGGCAATTTTGCGATGGCGTTTGACTATGGCAACATCAGCTACCTTATTACCCCTGATGTCAGCCAGGTTCCGTTTCCGCCTTTCGATGTGGCGGTTGCGGCGATGAACATGAATATTGCCATGCCCCTGAGCCCGGCTGAGGAAACACGTCAGGCGCAGATTGCCATGACAATCTCCGAACTTGAGGTTGGCGACAGTGTCTGGGCGATGATTGATAGCGCGGGAAAGATACCGCGCGACCCTGCCACGCTGGAGCTGGACCTTACGGCCGATGTTAAGCTGAATGTCCCCGTATCCGAGATCGATGACACACCGAATCCCATGGAGGTGGGTGAGGCGCAATCGGTCGATCTGAACCGTCTGTTCCTGTCGCTCGGTGGTGTTCTGCTGCGGGGCGAGGGCGGTGTTACCATCGACAACTCTGGTCCGTTCCCGATACCGAACGGTGCTGTCGACATATCCCTGTCGGGCGCACAGGGTCTTGCAAATACGCTCGTCGAACTTGGATTGATCGACCAGATGCAGGTCGGCATGGCGATGGGCATGATGATGGCCTTTGCTCAACCCGGAACCGAGCCGGACAGCTTTACAAGCAAGATCGAGTTCAAGGATGGCAGCATCCTGGCCAACGGCCAGCCGATCCAGTAGCGATCCCAACTGCGGCGGGAGTTTGGGGTTCCAACTCCCGCCGCACGCTGCCGCCCTTGCAAAATCTCGGCGTTACGCCAGCGAATTATGGGCAAAGCCTTTCCCGATTAGCTTGCTTATTATCTGTATACGATCTACTTTGGCTCCTATCCTATTTCGCCGCTACCATTTGAGGACTCGCGCATGGCTCAGACCGCAACGCTTCCGATGCCGGAAAAAGGCCAGTTCGAGAATGAAGCCGGACTAATCTTTCAGCATGTTGCGCGTCAGCGGGTCAAAGCTCTGGATGCTCTGCTAGCGCCGCATGGTTTGACGTCTGCGCAGGTCTATCTTTTAAACTGGTTGCTGCGCGAAGATGGCAGGACCCAGATCGAGCTCGCGCGCCTGTTGAATATCGGGACAGTGGCGGTCAGCGGGATGGTCGACCGCCTTGAAGCGGCAGAATGGGTCGAGCGGCGCGCCGATCAAAGTGACAGGCGGACGAAACGTGTTTTTCTCAAACCCTCGGCCATGTCAAAGAAACACGTGCTGAGCGAGGCTGCGGCAAGTGTGAATGCGTCGTCTTTTGACGGGATGACCGATGGTGAGGTTGATCTTCTGCTTTCGCTGATGCGGCGTGTGCGGGGAAATCTGAACAAGGCCCTCGAAGGGCAGAAACCCTCATTGGCCGAAGCGCCGAACGACAAGACTTCGGATTAAATCCACCCGCTAAAAGTCTGCCCCATTCGACCGTTCCAGGCGTTGTCTGTTTGCCTGCCGGGATGACCGGATATTCAAAGTTCCGTCGTAAACGGGCTATAGTGAACCCTCTCGACACCCTTGAGTGATACAGGGTCCGTAACGGAGTGCAGTGCAGGCGCGACCGCAGTGCCCGCATAGGCAAATATTTAATTTGCTTGCTATCTATTTGCAGGCGTACTAAATTTCAATCCATCAGAAGATGCTTTTTAGGGCACTCACTGTCAGGGGGATGACCTTGAATCTCAGACTTCAGTACTGTCGAGCCGCCAGATCTGTGAAACCTGATCGATGATCCGGTCAACGCGGTTCGAGGCGGCGGAGTTTGGGGGACCGATCCGGCCAGTCGAAAGGTACATCGCTGAGCCGGTCGGAACCGAGGTTGTCGTAGAGGTATCACACTGTGGTGTCTGCCATACCGACTTGCATGTCCATCATGGCGGGTATGAGATCGGCGGCGGCCAGGAATTGCGCTTCGAAGATCGTGGGGTGCAGCCTCCGCTGACACTCGGCCACGAGATTGTGGGGCGGGTCGTTGCAGCCGGCCCCGAGGTTAAGACCCCACCGACCGGGCAGGTGGCCGTCTATCCGTGGATCGGCTGCGGTACCTGTTTTCGATGCCGGGCAGAAGACGACCACCTTTGCGCCGACGGGCGCTTTCTTGGGGTCTTTGCACCTGGTGGTTACGCGACACATGTCACCGTGCCAAATCCTAAGTACCTGTTCTCAATTGACGATCTTGACCCGGCGCGTGCAGCTTTGCTTGGCTGTTCCGGCCTTACCAGCTATGGGGCGCTTAAGAAGATTGCACATCTGCCAACTGATGCGACCGTTCTGTTAATTGGTGCCGGCGGGCTTGGGCAGACGACACTTGCGCTGGCTCAACAAATGGGCCTGGACAACCTGATCGTGATCGACACCAGTGCGGAAAAACGCGAGCTGGCGCTGTCTGCAGGTGCCTTTGCGGCGCTGGACCCAGCCGAGACTGATGCCGAACACCTGAGGCGGATCGCGCCTTCGCCGATCCTGTCCGCCCTGGACTTTGTTGGATCTGAAACGACATCCGCGCTGGCCATGACCGTTCTTGAAAAGGGCGGTGTCCTGGCGGTGATCGGCCTATTTGGCGGTGAGTTTCGCTATCCCCTGCCGCTTTTGCCCGTACGGGCCCTTACGGTGGTAGGAACCTACGTCGGCAGCCTTGGGGACATGCGGGACTACATAGATCATGTCCGTATCCACGGAGCGCCGCAGATCGCGGTCGATGTGCATCCGATGGACCATGCCGACGCTGTCTTGACGGCCTTGTCGCGGGGCGAAATTGCCGGTCGGACGGTTCTGGTGAACAACGAAAAGTCCAGTCCGGGTTGATCCGGCGCTTGGGATAAACCTACCCGCGCATCGCAATTGGGGTCTATCGCGCCACGTCAGTGGTTCCGCATATCGGTGTACTGTAGCTTAGTCCGAGGTTGGGCCTTGGGTGTCTAAGGTGGGGTCCGTCGACGGCCAACCTTGCGGCACGAGCGACCAACGTCCACAGCGGCCAGGTGTGACCCTCGTCAGAACCGCGACCCCGCCGGGGTCTGCGGCGCCCGAAAACGGGCGCCGTCCGAACCGTTGGTTTAGCCACGCTCCCATGGAACGCCATCGTTTGCCTCGACCGCGTTCCACTTCTCGATCAATGCCGTCATTTCATCGATCAACGCCTGCCCGTCGAGGCCCGTTGCCTCGGCGTCCGCCAACCACTTGTCGATGATCGGTTTGGCAGTATCCGAGAATGCGGCATAATCCTCATCGGCGAAAGACTTGAGGGTTATGTCCGCGGCTTGCATCTTGTCCAGCGCTGCAGTCTCCGCCTGGCCCAAATGCTCGCCATAATAGTCAGGCATTGCTGCCCCTGCCGCTAGGATCGCGGTTTGCTGCTCCTCCGAAAGGCTCTCAAACGTGTCCTTATTCATAACCGTCGCCAGAACAGTGCTTGAGGATATTTCGATGGGGGTTACGGACTTGAGCAGTTCGTCAAGCTTGGTGGCAACGGCGAAGTAGCCATAGGTCACGGTGCAGTCGATAAGACCCGTCTGCATGCTCTGATAGACATCATAGATCGGCATGTTGACCATGTTTCCGCCCAGCGGCTGAAACAGATCGCTTGTGCTGTTGGTTCGGCTGATCTTGACGCCCGAAACATCGCTAGCCTGCGAGACCTGATCTCCGTTGCACCCCAGAAGTGCGGTAGGAAGCGCATAGATGTTGATAAATACCAGATTCTTTTCGTCCATCCGGGCCTTGATGATCTCGTTGGTTTCAAAAAGTTCCTGCATGGCGTTCATCATGACCCAGGGGCTTGCGCTGATCATTGGCAAACCACCCACATTCAGTTCCGGCATTTCGGACTGCGTGTATGGCCCGATAAGCAGCCCCATATCAGCCACGCCGGTGCTGAGCGATTCAAGTGCCGCAGTTGCTTTGAACAGTGCGCCGCCCCAGTTGTTTTCAACGGTAAGTTCGCCGCCGGATGCTTCCGCAATCTTTGCGCTTAGTTCGTTGACCGCTTCGGCGCGCACACCACGGTTTGGCCCTGGATCGTTCGAAATAAGCATCGTCTGGGCCTGAGCCCCCACCGCAAGCACCGAGGTCGCTGCTGCAATGGCGAGGCAGTTCTTCAAGCTGTTCATGTTTTTCCTCCCTTGGTTCTGCAAAGTCCCGAAAGCCTTTGTTCGCGAAAGCATAAGTAGCATAAACATTATTCGTATGCTATCTATTTTTACTTTTACATCGACATTGGCAACAGCAGCGAGATCCCGGGGATAAGGACCAGCAAAACCAATACGATCAGGTCGCTGACCAGAAAGCGCCAGATGCCACTGAAAATCTTTCCAATGGGCACCTGCCCGTCGATTGCAGCGGCAAGGACAAACACGTTGAGCCCCACGGGCGGCGTGATCAGCCCGATTTCCAGAAGCTTTACTATGATCACGCCGAACCAGATCAGATCGAACCCAAAGCTCTCGACCATCGGGATCATCAGCGGCAGGGTCAGAACCATGATGCCGACGGGATCAAGGAACATGCCCAAAACGAGATAGATCACACAGACCATCAGCATGAAGCCCCACGGTCCAATGTTGGCTTCCCCCAGCATCGTCACCAGGTTTGTGGACAGACCGGTAAGCGCGATCAGCGACACGAAAATCTTTGCGCATGCAGCGATGAAAAAGATGCCACCGGTCGTGACCCCCACCTCGCGGATCATTGGCAGTACGTCACCGATCTTTATCCGGCCACGCGCAAACCCCAGAACTGTCGCGAACATAAGGGACAGGGCTGCGGCCTCGGTAGCTGTAAACACACCGCCATAGATCCCGCCCACAACGATAAGGAACAGCAGAAACGCGGGCCAGGCGCCAAGGAGCGCGCGGAATTTCTCTTGCCTGGAGTAGGTCTCACCGCTAAGGGGCGCCAGCGACGGGCTGCGTCGCACCCAGATATAGACCACCAGCGCATATCCAAGAAGCGAGATAAGACCGGGAAGAAACCCGGCCAGAAAAAGCTGGCCAATCGAAGTTTCGGTAAAGATCGCGTAGATGATAAACAGAATCGACGGGGGAATGAGCGACCCCAGCGTTCCTCCGGCTGCGACACTGGCCGTGGCAAGCCGATCATCATAGTTCAGTCGGAGCATCTCTGGCGTGCAGATTTTTCCCATTGTGGATGCACAGGCAATCGACGACCCTGAAATGGCCGAGAACCCGCCACATCCGGCGATGGAGGCGATCGCGACGCCTCCGGGCAGTTTCACAAGCCAGATCCGCGCGGCCTCGTAGATCTCGGTTGTGATCCCTGCTTTATAGGCCACCTGTCCCAACGCAATGAACAGCGGGATCATGGACAGATTGTACGAATGGATCAGGTCGAAACTGCTGGAAAAGGCAACGGATGTGGTCCGCAACAATGCCCTGTCCGGCACAAATGTGCCGGTGCGCATCGCAAAGAAGAAAAACAGTGCGACAACCGCGACGCCACCGATGGCAAAGGCGATCGGAATGCGAATGGCCAGCAAAATGATTACCGCGGCGCAGGCGATGAACCCGATCGTTGCAACATCCAAGGGTCAGGATCCTTCCGCGGTCACAGGGTGGCTGGGGCGGGCTGCCCGGTGAATGCGGCGACCAGATCTACCCACAGGGTTTGCAGCAGTCGGAGCGTCACGAAGAAGAACGCGATGACAAAAACCGCGCGGCTTGGCCATTTGGGAAGGTTGAAGTCGCCCCCATAGTGCGCGCCGTTGGCCCAGTTCTTTGTGAATTGTGCCCAGCCGCTGTTCAAAAGCGTCACCACGATGATGAGGCCGATCAGAGCCGCAAGAACCGCAATCCATCGGTTCAGCGCGGCGGGGAAATGGTTCGCAATGACCTCGATCGAGACATGGGCGCGTCTCGATGTCGCCGAACTGAGTGGAAACAGAATGGCCGGGACCATCAGTTCGCGCACCATGATAATGCTGTCAGGCACGCCAAAGCCCAAAACTTCGCGGCAAAAAACGCTGACCACGATGAGCGTGCACAGTAAGACGACCGCAATCGCCCCTAGCGTATCAAGGGTAAATTCAATGCGTTTAAACATCAGCTGGTCCGGCGCAATGGGGGGTGGGAGTACATTGGACACTCGGGCAGCCAACTGTGCCGGACCGACGAATACTCAGCGCCGATTCCGAAGCCGTACACGGAACTCTGATCCATCGGTCCACGGGTCGATCAGCGTCCGCATCTCATCACGGACAGCGCCAAAGCGGGCGCAAAGATGCAGGCTCCACAAAGCAAATATGGCATTCAGGTATCCTCCCCATTCGGTACTAGGCTTATTGTTAGCTAGCATATTAATAGCATAATAATCATCATCAAGCAATTTATCGCAAAATCGGGCTTCTAACGTTGTTCTGACAAAAACAACGCATCGAGCC
Source organism: Pseudomonadota bacterium (assembly GCA_039190275.1). GTDB lineage: Bacteria > Pseudomonadota > Alphaproteobacteria > Rhodobacterales > Rhodobacteraceae > Halovulum. The sequence goes on from JBCCYF010000018.1 coordinate 51,972, forward strand.
GCTCTCTGGCGGCGCGGAATTCGCGCTCGAACCGGTCAACAAGCGCGGCAGTTGGAAGGACCTCGTCAACCACGCCGATGCCCTGGCCCGATCCCCAGATCTCTTTCCAGCTTTTAGGTTTTTCCCGGTTTTCCCCGAAATTCATTTTCGATGGATCGGAAAGCTCAAGATCGTCCGGGTCGAGACCTGCCGCCGCAATCGATGGCTTGAGGTAGTTTCCATGTACGCCGGTAAAGAGGTTCGTATAGACGATGTCTTCCGCGCTGCTGTCCGCGATCATCTGCTTGTAGCCGTCGGCGGCATACGCCTCTTCGGTGGCGATGAATGCGGATCCCGCATAGCCACCGTCGGCCCCCATGGCCAAAGCCGCAAGAAGTGCGTCACCATGCGCAATGGCCCCGGACAGATACAGCGGCCCGTCAAACCAGCTTCGGATTTCCTGTATCAGAGCGAGCGGCGACATGGTGCCGGCGTGGCCCCCCGCACCAGCCGCAACGGCGACAAGACCGTCGGCGCCCTTTGAGATTGCCTTCCTGGCGAAGCGGTCGTTGATGACATCGTGCAGCACGATGCCGCCGCCCGAACGTGCTGCCGCGTAAACATCTTCGCGGGCGCCCAGAGATGTGATCCAGATCGGGACGTTCAGCCGCGCGCAAATCTCCACATCCCTGTCGAGCCGCGCGTTCGACCGATGCACGATCTGATTGACTGCATAGGGCGCCGCGGGGCGGTCAGGGTTGGCTTGATTGTGGCGGTCAAGCTCCTCCTCAATCCGAATGATCCAGGCTTCCAGGCTTTCGCCGTCTTTCTCGCGAGCATTCAGCGCGGGAAACGACCCAACGATGCCCGCCTTGCATTGGGCAATTACCAGTTCGGGGCGCGAGATAATGAAGAGGGGGCTTCCGATAAGTGGCAGGCGAAGGCCCCGAAGCACGTCCGGTAGGGTCACAACGGGGTCTCCTATGTGGCAGGCAAAGGGTGTTGCACGGCACCGGTCGCAATCAGCTCTTCGATCTCGCCCGCATCGAACCCGGCATCCGCCAGAATATCAAACGCCCCTGAACCGGGAGTGGGCGGCGCCTGGGGCAGCGGCGTGCGCGCGTGCGCGAAGCGCGGCGTAGGCATCGGTTGGTCCGGGCCATCCCCGGCAAAGCTTTGCCGGGCGATTGCGTGCGGGTGGTCCGAAGCCTCGGCAAGGTCCAGCACCGGCGCGAAACAGGTCTCCAGACCTTTGAGCCGTGTCACCCAATGTCTGCGCGGCTTGCTGGCGAAAACCGCCGAGAGTTTCGCCCGCATCACAGGCCAGGCGGCGCGGTCACTTTGCGCGCCCATCTCTTCGGTGGTGAGCCCCAGAGCTTCGATAAGAACAGCCCAGAACTTCGGCTCGATGGCACCTATCGCCACCCATTTCCCGTCGGCACATTCATAAACACTGTACCATGGGGCCGCGCCATCCAGTCTGTTGGACCCCCTGGTATCGGTCCAGCGGTCTGCGGCTCGAAGACCGTGAATATAGGCCATAAGGGTCGTCGTGCCGTCATATATCGCGGCGTCTATGATGTCGCCGCAGCCTGTCCTGCCCGCCTTGAGCAAGGCCGCCACCATTCCAAACGCCAGGACCATACCGCCACCACCAAAGTCGCCCAGCAGGTTCAACGGAACAACCGGCGGCCCCCCGGCCGCGCCAATGGCCCCGAGCGCGCCGGTCAGCGCAATATAGTTGATATCGTGGCCAGGCGCCTGTGCCAGTGGCCCGGTTTGCCCCCAGCCGGTCATTCGGCCATAGACCAGTGCCGGATTCTCGGCCAGGCAGATGTCCGGTCCAAGCTCCAGACGCTCCATCACGCCAGGGCGAAATCCTTCGATCAATCCGTCCGCCGTTTTGATAAGTGCCCGTGCCACCGCAGAAGACCCCGGTGCCTTTAGATCCAGGCAGATTGACCTGCGTCCGCGCGCCAGAAAATCAGTCTTTGAATGACCGGCCGCCTGGGCCGGGGGTATTGGGCGATCGATCCGGACGACCTCGGCGCCCATATCTGCAAGCATCATCCCGGCAAACGGTGCGGGGCCGATACCAGCAAACTCGACAATGCGAATGCCGGACAGCGGTGGGGTAGAACTGTGCGGGTCGTGTTCTGCGGTCATGCTTTTCCTTCCGGACCAACTACTTTCGACCATTCCGGTCTCTGAGGTTGTCGCGCATTTTCATCAGCACGGTCATTGTCCGCGCCAGTTCCGATTTCGATATGCCGGAATTGGCGATCTCATCCACTTCATAAACAATGCTGGTCATCACTTTGACCAGGTTAAGACCCTCTGATGTCGCAAAAACACGCTTCGACCTGCGATCCGCTGGGTCATCGCGACGCTCGACAAATCCGCCCGATTCCAGACGATCGATCAGCTTCGACGTTGTCACAGTGGCGATGTCGAGCCGTTCCGCAAGGTCGGATTGCCGGAGTCCGTTTTCCCTCCACAGATGGACGAGAACCCAGCCCTGGCTCATGGTGATATCGTATGAACTCAGTTTTGCATCAAAAATGATGCTGCGGAACCGAGCGATCTCCTGAAAAATGGGGCGGTAGTCTTCAGTAAGCGATTGGATTGGCGCGGCGGCACGGTCTGTTTTGCCCGTAGGCTCGGAAGCATGTCCGGAACTCGCGGCTTGGGCCGTCAAATCGGATCCCATGTGAAGATATCGCCAGATCGTTCCAGGTCATAAAAGTCTGCACGCAGGGCGGGAAGAGCATGGTCGCGTA
>JBCCYF010000019.1:0-54717 GCA_039190275.1 Pseudomonadota bacterium
CGCGACCACCAACGCCTTTGCCTTGAGGTCATTCAGATAGAACTCGTACTCCTCTTCACGGTAGCCGGGGTTGAGCGGTGCCGTCGTTGCAGCTTGCGCGATGGTCACAAAGGCGGTCGCCATCTCGGGACCGTTGGGCAGTACGATAGCCACCCTGTCGCCCGTACCGATACCGAACGCGTGCAATGCCCCCGCGACCTCGGAGGCGAGGCCACGCAGCCCTCCGTAGGTCAACCAATCGCGCCCCGGCGCCCCGATCGCCGATGCGTCTGCGTCATGCTGCGCCAGCAGCGCCTTGAGTGTGGCAGCCATGTCAGATGTCCTTCTTGGTCTCAGCAGCGGTGCCTATTCGGCGGGCTCTGCGTTGGTCTTCTTTTTGGGCCTCAGGTATTTCAGCAGCGGCATCAGGAAGAAAAAGGCCGCTATGGCAATGAATGTCGCCGACAGGGGCCGCTCAACAAAGGCCATCACATTGCCCTGCTCGGCGATCAGTGTCTGACGGAAGCTTTTTTCCATAAGTGGGCCAAGTACCAGCGCCAGCACAAGCGGGGCCATCGGATAGTCGGCCTTGCGCAACAGGTAACCGATGATACCGAAGCCCGCAATCAGCCACACATCATGCAGTTTCTGACTGGGTGCGAACCCACCGACAATACAAAGCACCAGCACGATGGAACACAGCACCGTAAAAGGCATCCGCAACGCCCAGACAAACAGTGGTATCAGCGCCAGGTTGATCAGCAGCGCCGCCAGGTTGGCCGTATAAAGGGACGAGATCAGACCCCAGACGAAATCCGGCTGCTCGATGAACAGCAACGGCCCGGGTACCAGACCCCACATCACCATTCCACCCAGCAAAAGCGCAGTGGTGGGAGAGCCCGGAATACCCAGCGTCAGCATCGGTAGGAGCGATCCGGTCGAAGCCGCGTTGTTTGCCGTTTCAGGTGCTGCAACACCTTCGATGTTGCCCTTGCCGAAACTGTCGGGATCCTTCGATGTACTCTTTGCCAGACCATAGGCCATCAAGGCAGCGGGCGTGGCGCCCGCGGCGGGCAGCATCCCCACAAAGAACCCCATGAAGGATCCGAAACTCAGGGTCTTCCACAATCTGTTGATCAGCTTTAGACCATGCCACAGTTCGGCAAAGGTCAGTTTGGCCGGGGTGACCGCCGGCGCGGATTTGGAGGTTTCGATTGTATGGAGAACCTCGCCAATGCCATAGACGCCAATGGCCAGAACCAGAAAACTGATCCCGGAATAGAACCCAGGCTGATCGAAAAAGATCAGCCGCGGCTGCCCCGAGATCAGATCCAGACCGACGGTCGACAACACCAGACCAAGGCAGATCATAATGATGGTCTTCAGAACATCGTCCCCGCCCAGCCCAACGAAAGTGGTAAAGGCCAGCAAGACCAGCGCGAATTCCTCGGGCGGGCCGAACGCCAGTGCCACATCCGCAAGCGGGGCGGCAAACAGCGTGAAGAGCACCACCGAAATGGTGCCGCCGACAAAAGAGGCAGACGCGGCGGCCAGCAGCGCCAGGCCCGCCCTTCCCTGCTGCGCCATCGGTCGCCCGTCAAATGTGGTCGCCACCGCGGTTGAGGCACCCGGAATTCCCAGCAGAATAGAGCTGACGGCGCCGCCATACATCGCGCCATAGTATATCGCGGCCAGCAGGATGATCGCCGATGACGGCGGCACAATGAAGGTGAGCGGCAAAACAAGCGCCACACCGTTCACCGAGCCCAGTCCAGGCATGGCACCGATGAACAGACCGGCGGTGACGCCGATCAGGACAATCAGAATGTTGATCGGCAGCAGCGAGGTCGCGAAACCATCGGCCAGGTGGGCAAGCAGTTCCATGTCCGACCCCTTAGAAAAACATCGCGTAGAGCGGGATAAAGAAAGGCTCAGTCAGACCCTTGGGCAGCAGGATCTTGAGCGTAACTTCGAAAAAGAAAAACAGGAAAATCGGCGTTGAGATGGTCATGCAGGCGGTGAGAAACCACCCATGCCGACCAAAAATTTTCAGATACCAGATCAGAAACAGCGGCAGCGCGATATAGGTCCCCGCCCAGGGCAAAAGCGCAATCGCCACGATCAGCGCTGCGGCAACTGCAAGAACCGAGCGTATGGTATCGGGATCAAAGAATGTGCCGCTGTACCCGCTTCGCCCTCGCACGCTGCGGATCAGGATGCCAGCGGCAGCCAGAAACATGATGGCTGACAACCAAAACGGGAAGGCCCCACCCCCGGGGCCGCCGGTGCGCCCGTTCCACCCGATCGGAAGGGCTGAGGCATAAATCATGAAGTAAACGGACAGGGCCATGAGCCCGGCTGCAATGACGCGGTCGGCAGTCAGCATTTTCAACCCTCAAGGACCAGGAGCTTGGACAGGGCGCGAACGCCCTGCCCGTGTTCACGTTTAGGCGTGGAACTTAGGAATCTTCACCCATCGTGCTAAGGAGATCCGCATGCTTGGACCGCTCTCCGACGAAGTAATTCTGGAGTTCGTCACCGGTCAGGAAATCGGCCATGAGCGCCTTTTCCTTGGTGTAGGTCTGCCACTCCGGCGATGCGTTGAGCTTCTCAAACATCTCGGTGTAGTAGGCTACCGCCTCGGGCGCCATGTCCTTGGGAGCTACGAACGACCGCTGCATCCAGTAGACCAACTCGTGTCCGAGTTCGGTCATTGTCGGCGTGTCCGGGAAAACTTCGATGCGGTCCGGTGTAAACGCCGCGATCGGACGCAGTTTGCCAGCCTCATAGAAGCCCAAGGCCTCGGACGGGTTGTTGACACTGGAGTCGATATGTCCACCCACCAGGTTCTTGGCAACGTCGCCACCACCTTTGAAGGGCACATATGTCACCTTCAGGTCGAACTCTTCCTCAAGCATCGCAGTAACCAGGCTGTCCTCCTGCCCGGTACCTGTGCCGCCCATTTTCCAGGTATCACCCGCAGCTTTAACCGCCGCGACATAGTCATCAAGGGTCTGGATATCACTGTCTGCATTCACCCAAAGGACGAAGGTGTCCAGGGCCATGCGTGCAATCGGCGTGAACTCTTCGATATCGACCCCAATATCGCTCCGCAACGGCGTTGTGTAATAGCTGTTGAGCGTCGCCATGATTGTGTGGTTGTCACCCTCTTTATCCTTGAGGTACCGAAGCGCCTCGGCACCCGAACCACCACCTTTGTTCACAGGCAGGATCGGCATCGAAGCCAGGTTTTCCTTCTGGATAATCGACTGGAACAACCGCGCCAGACGATCAGCACCACCGCCCTGTCCGGCCATAATGACCATCTCGACAGGTTTGTCCGGTGTCCACTCTTGCGCCATTGCAGGGGTGGTTGCCGCAAGTCCGGCAGATACCGCCAAGCCAATCGCCAAGCGGCGGGTAAATCCGTATTTCATCTAATGTCCTCCTGTAAAGGATACCGGCGTTTCAGATACAATCCGGCGGTACACGAGGCACCGACGAACTATCACCATCGTTGTCTCACTGACGACGCAAAAAAACATTCACATATGTAAAGTGGCACTAAATCAGGATCAGGGAGCTACACTACTACTTTGAAAGCTCACCGCAATTTAAGATATTTTAGCGATCCGTTGCTTTCGAGGTTGAAGTATACTTGGCTAACTCTTCAATACTCGGCCGAAATGACTTGTGCCTGCCTCTCAGCCCCGCTTAAATCTGGCATAAGGGGCGAATAAGTCAACCGCTTGTTCGCGTTTTAAGGCACCAATCCACACAGTTTTTTGTCAGGCCTGCCTAAGACTCGCGCAGTGCCCGACGTCTCACCAAATCACATGCAATGGTTGTACTCCGCAAACAGTCAACCGCAGCGAACTTTCCGTCCGTAATCGCCTCTGTTGATCCAAATTCTCGCCACATTCTCTGAGGTCTTAAAAGTAACCAGCTGAAATCAATTGATAATGTTGATACATTCACATATTAATATCCGCCTAAATCTCGCACGAATCTTCCCATATGGTTAAGTCAGTAATTAGTCCTGCTCATCGCGTCTAAGCGGCAATTTCAGCCAAACCGTCGGCGCTTAGGAGGCGCTCTGCATATGAAATCTGGTTTCTTTCGTTCCACGGCTGCTGCGGCAGCACTTTCAATCGCGGCCTTTGCTCCGCAATCTGCTGCGGCGCAGGAAGTGACATTGCGCTCGAACGATGGTTCGGTCGCAATGCAGGGCGTGATACTGGACTTCGCCGATGGCTTTTACCAGTTCCAGACCGAGCTGGGTGTACTGCGTCTCAGCGCGGCACGCATGATATGCGAAGGGAACGCCTGCCCATCGCTGGAGCAGGTTGATGCGGATCTTGTGTTCAAGGGGTCGGACACGCTGGCCCAGGGTATCATGCCGCTATTGATGTCCGGCTTTGCATCTGAACTTGGCGCCGAAGCAGATGTGCGCAACGGACCGCGTCAGGGCACTGCCGTGGCCGAGTTGGTCGGTGATGGCGGCTTCGGTGATCCGATCGGCAACTACCTGATCGAAGCCACGAACACGGACGACGGCTTTGATGCGCTACTGGACGACACGGCGAATGTCGCGCTCAGCGCCCGTCGGATACGTCCGGACGAGGCCCGTGCGCTGCGCGCCGTCGGCGCCGGGAATATGGTCGACGTCCGGCAGGAACGCATTGTCGCCGTTGATCCGGTGACCGTCATTGTAAACCCATCAAACAATGTGGATTTGCTGACGTCCGAGCAGCTGACCGGCATCTTCAGCGGTACGATCCGGAACTGGAGCCAGGTCGGCGGGCCAAACGCCCCGATCACGGTGGTGACGCGTGAGGCGGGTACAGCGATCCGGGAATTTTTTGACGAACGCGTGTTGGGAAGCGCGCCGATCAGCGCAGACGCAAACGTGACGGACGACAACAACACCATGGCGGCAGAGGTCAACGCGGATCCAAATGCCATCGGGTTCGTGGGCTATGCGTTCCAGCGCGGGGCCAAACCGCTGACACTTGAGCTTACCTGCGGCATCGTAGCGACACCTTCGCCCTTTGCATCCAAGACCGAGGAATATCCTTTGGATCGCCGTCTCTATATGTATGTGACGGAAAACGGGCTGACGGACACAACCTCTCAGTTCCTCGACTTCGCCACGTCGGCGGCCGCTGACGGTGCAATCGCCAAGGCCGGCTTTGTTGATCTGGGGATCACGCGCCTGACCGAGGATCTTTCCGAAGAAAAAGTGCAATCCATGCGCAACAGCGCCATCGATGCATATGAGCGCGGCTTCGCTGACGCGTTGGTCGAGGATCGTCTGACCTGGGACCGCTTGTCATCCACGTTCCGTTTTGCCTCGGGCTCAAGCCGCCTGGACGAGCGGGGGCGTATCGACCTGCAGCGTCTTGTCGATTATCTGGCGCAGCAGCCCGACGGTACCGAGGTCGCGCTTGTTGGCTTTACCGACAGCGACGGTGCCTTTGACGGCAACCGGACGTTGGCAATCCAGCGCGCACGGCAGGTTGCGGCAGAGTTGGATCAACTGGGTGGATCGCTGCTGAATGGGATCAACTTCGATACCAAAGGATACGGTGAACTGTCGCCGGCCGCGTGCAACGACAACAATCTGGGCAAACGGGTCAACCGTCGTGTCGAAGTCTGGATCCGTGGTGAAGCCGGGGCGAACGGCTAGTCCGAAAGCCCCTCTTCCTCAGAGCGGTCGTGACGGGTTCATCGCATCCGACACGTCCTTTCTAAGCCACAAAAGTCGGAAGGCACTAGAATGTTCGGTTTCTCCAAATTAACCTTCGGTCGTACGCGCCAGATCCTGGCCGCCGCCGCACTTTCAATCACCGTATTCTCCCCAGCCATAGCGCCTGCGCAGGCACTCGATGACGGTTCAAAGGCCCGTGTGAACCTGTCCAGCAAGCTGGCGATGCTTTCGAAGACCATCTCGAGTGCGGCATGCCGCATGTCCTCGGGTATTGGAACAGATGAGGCGCGGCTGCAGTTGCGCGACGCGCGGATCGAGGTTCAGACCATCCTCGATGGTCTGGAGTTCGGCAATCGGGCGCTCGGCATCCCGACACCGGAAAAGCGCAGTCGTACATTGCGAGCGCTGCGGGTGGTTGCCGACGACTGGCAGCGCATGGACGGGGCCATAGATGGGATGCTCGCGGGCTCCGGACTGGAGGACAACGCCGCCCGGATCTATACCGTCAGCAATGCTATGTTTGACAATTCCGAGATTCTGGCCTCCGAAATTCAGGCATATTATTCAAACCCGAACGAGCTGCTCTTCGTTGACGCGATCGCTATTCAGATGGCGGGGCGTCAGCGCACCCTGAACCAGCTTATCGCCGCAGAGTCCTGCAAGATCCATACTGGTGCTACCGACCCCGAGGAATTGGTTGGCGCGATCGGACTGTTTGAAAAAACCTTGGTTGCCCTGCGCGACGGTCTGCCCGCGGTCGGTGTTCGCAAACCACCAAACGACCAAGTTCTGACCAAGATCGAAAAAGCGTGGACCGATTGGCAGGACGAAAAAGCCACCCTTGTGGGATTTGCCCAAGGCAACACAGTCGAGGCCGCAGCTGTGTCCAGGGTCGCAGAGACTTCCGAGTTGTTGCGCAAGGACATGGATGATCTGGTGATCCTTTACATTCTGTCGACCCCGGGACGGGACGGCGCGATCCGTGGTCTGTTGACGGAAATGGCCGGCACGGAGCTGATCACATGGGTTCAGGACCCGGCGCTGGTCGAGGCTGTAAAGGCACAAAACGCCGCCCACGCAAATCTGGGCCAGGACGAAGTGGATGCGCTGGATGTTCAATGGCGGGCCGAGGCTGGCGGCGACGGTGGACCGCTTGTGGCCGACCTTATGTCGCGCGCAGTGTCCCTTACGTTGCGCGACAAACAAGTGGCAACGGCCGGGTTTATCAACGAGATCTTCGTGATGGACAACTTGGGACTGAATGTGGCGCAAAGCGCGGTGACGTCGGACTACTGGCAGGGCGACGAAGCCAAGTGGCAGGAGACATTTGGCAATGGCAGCGGCGCGGTCCATATCTCGGACGTCGAGTTCGATGACAGCACAGGGGTGTTCCAAAGCCAGGTGTCTTTGCCGGTAAAGGACCTTGAGACCGGTGACCTGATTGGCGCGATAACCTTTGGCGTCAACGTCCAGTCCTTGCTTTGACAGAAACGGGGGCACGGTCAAGATCACCGTGCCCATCGCCTCGACGAGGGGTCCGCACTGGTAGCCCAGAGTGCCGACGCCCGGGTTTGTGCGCGCTGCTTCACCGTAAAACCCTAAGCGTTTCCCCGACAGGCTGGCTGAGCGAACGCCGCCTGAATCAAATGAATTCAAGGCATTAGGTGAAACCGGATGCCTCAGGTTAACACCGCAACGCATTAGGGGTTCGGCGATCGCCCCCGTGTTGCTGATCCATCACTATCGGCAAATCGCCGGGCCGGGCCGCGCCCAGCGTCGCGGTTTCGCTACGATCGCAACACCTTCCATTTTTGGTATCTGCAGGTCGCGTTTTGGATGCGGATGGGTTCTTGCGCCTTGGGCAGGTGGCTCTATTTGACAAATCCTGAGCTGGCGCATAACAGAGCCATAAGCCGGGGGCGCCGAGAGGCTGAGACGTACCCTTTGAACCTGACCCAGATAATGCTGGCGTAGGGAGGCACGGACAGCAACCCTCGGCTGCGTCGCGTCTTTCTACCCATCTTAGGAATGGATATGACGCCGAACGACGCCTTTGCGGTCCTGCGTGCCCAAGCCCCTCTTGTTCACTGTATCACGAACTATGTGGCGATGAATATCGCGGCCAACGTCGTTCTCGCCGCTGGCGCATCGCCCGCGATGATCCATGCTGAGGAGGAAGTCGCCGACTTCGCGCCAATTGCAGCGGCGCTGACGGTGAACATTGGCACCCTATCGCCGCCTTGGGCACGGGCGATGGAAGCGGCGACCCGCGCCGCGCGCGGCTCGGCGGTACCTTGGGTTCTTGACCCGGTTGCGCATTTTGCCACGCCATACCGATCCCAGGTGACGCAAGCCCTCTTGAAACAAAAACCGACGATTGTTCGGGGCAACGCCTCGGAAATCCTTGCCCTTTCAGGTCAGGGCGCCGCAGGCAAGGGTGTGGATAGTGGGGATAGCGTTGACCTTGCACGGGGCGCCGCGCGGCAATTGGCCATGCGGTTGGGCTGCGTGGTGGCTGTGACTGGCGTGCGGGACTTTGTGACCGACGGTGGGCGCCACGCTGTGATTACCGGTGGGTCGGAGATCATGCCCAAGGTTACCGCACTCGGCTGCGCCCTGACCGCGCTGATCGGTGCCTATGCCGCGACCGGCGCGCCCTTGGACGCCAGTGTCGCCGCGCTGCTCCACTTCGCCGAAGCAGGAGAGCGCGCCCAGATCGGGGCCGATGGGCCTGGTGGTTTTGCGACACGCTTTCTGGATCAACTGCACAGTCTTCAGCCGGGTGATCTGGACGAAGGGCGCGTCTCATGGTCCTGAACCCGCGCGACCTGCGGCTCTACTTAGTCACCGATCGCGCCCTTTGTGCGGACCGGGGCCTGGTTGAAACCGTATCGGCGGCGGTGCGGGGCGGCGCGCGCTGTGTCCAACTCAGGGACAAGGATGCGACCACGGCCGAACGGATCGCCATCGCCCGCGCGCTCAAGGCGGCGCTTGCCGGGCCTGGCGTCCCGCTGCTGATCAATGACGATGTGGATGCCGCGCGGGCTGCGGGCACGGATGGTGTGCATCTTGGTCAGGACGACCCCTCTCCCGAAGCAGCCCGCGCGCAGCTTGGGCCTGACGCGATTATCGGGCTGTCCTGCGATACCGAGGCCCATGTGCGCGCCGCAGACCCGAAAGTCGTCGATTATCTTGGGATCGGGACGGTGTTTCCAACGGCGACCAAAGGCGATCACAAACCAGCCATCGGGCTGGATGGTCTGGCAAGGCTCTGCGCACATTCGGCGCTTCCGACCGTCGCCATTGGCGGACTTAAAGCAGAGCATTCCCACGCTGTTTTTGATGCTGGTGCCGACGGTCTTGCGGTCGTGTCGGCTATTTGCGGCCATCACGATCCGGAGGCGGCGGCGCGGGCGTTCAATCAACCTGAGGTGGACCCAACATGATCCCAAACGTTCTTTCCATCGCAGGGTCTGACCCGTCCGGCGGCGCCGGGATCCAGGCGGACCTCAAGGCGATATCGGCGAACCGGGCATTCGCTATGGCGGCGCTGACGGCTTTGACTGCGCAAAACACCCAGGGCGTTTCGGGCGTTGAATTGGTGCCGGCCGCATTCGTCGCATCGCAGATCACAGCGGTTCTTGAGGATATCCGCGTCGATGCGATTAAGATCGGCATGATCGCCACAAGCGGCATCGCTTCGGCCGTAGCGGATGCGCTGCCCGCCAATGTGCCGGTGGTGCTGGATCCGGTGATGATTGCCAAAGGGGGAGCGTCGCTTCTTGCCGAAGACGCCATTGACACGCTGCGCACACGGCTGCTGCCCTTGGCCGCAATAGTGACACCCAATCTGCCCGAGGCGGCGCATTTGTTGGGTCGACCGGTTGCCACCAACCGCGACGCGATGGCAGAGCATGCACAGGCCATGCTGGCGTTTGGTCCTAAGGCGGTACTGGTCAAAGGCGGGCATCTGGCAGGCGACGACAGCCCGGACGTGCTGTGTACTGGCGAGACACTGCACTGGCTGGACTCCCCCCGCACCGCCACCAAGAACACACATGGCACGGGGTGCACTTTGTCGGCGGCGCTTGCCGCACATCTTGCCCATGGCGCGCCGCTGCCGGACGCGGTGCAGGCCGCCAAAACCTATACCTCTGGCGCGATTGCCGATGCCGACCGCCTGTCGGTCGGCCAGGGCCACGGGCCAGTTCATCACTTCTCCACCCTCTGGAAGGGAACAAAATGACCATACCTCTTTCCGATCAGACCGTCCTTGTTACAGGCGCGGGACGCGGCCTTGGCGCGGCGATCGCAAGCGCATTCGCCCGAGAGGGTGCGCAAGTGGCGATCAACTTCCGCAACAGCAGGAACGAGGCCGAAACGCTTGCCGCGTCGCTTGGCGAGAAGACAATTGCCGTCCAGGGTGATGTGCGTGACAAGGACAGTGTCAACACCATGGTCTCGGAAATCGGGACCCGGCTCGGCCCGCTCACCACCGTCGTCCACAACGCCTTGGCCGATTACAGCTTCAACGGCGATGCGCGCGATACGATCGAAAGTCTATCCGCCGCAGCGATGCTGGATCAGCACAACACGGCCGTGTTGGGCGCGCTGAATGTCATCCAGGCGGTCACCTCGGGGATGGAGGCAAAGGGTTTTGGGCGGATCGTCACCATCGGAACGAATTTGGTGCAGAACCCGGTTGTCCCCTATCACGACTACACGTCTGCCAAAGCGGCGCTGCTGGCATTGACCCGCACCGCAGCTGCCGAGCTTGGCCCAAAGGGCATTACGGTGAACATGGTGTCAGGCGGTTTGCTTCGCACAACAGATGCCAGCGCAGGCACACCGGATGCCGTGTTCGATCTGATTGCAGGCAGCACGCCCCTGAGGTCGGTTACGACGCCGGAAGAGGCCGCTGACACAGTGCTGTTTTTTGCCAGCCCCTGGGCACGGGCCGTGACCGGGCAAAACCTGATCGTCGATGGCGGTTTGGTCTTCGGCTGAAAATCAGTGGGACCTCAGGCACCATCGCGCGCCTTGCAGGCCGACAGACGAGCGCAATCAAAGCACCGGGCAGCCGCAAAAATGGGGAGCATCCGACGACCCGAAAGCCGACCACCAAGGCCCGGTCTTTAACCTTACAATAGACGGGTGTTACCGGATGTGGCTCTGCACAACAGGTTCACCTCACTGCAGTTTGAAACTTGGGCCGGTCCAAAATGTCGCAGTCATGGGCATCGGCCCGACGTCGCCGTGCCTAGCTGCCACCAGACCTCGCATTGAGGACGGGGATTGAAATGGCAACCGATGCACCGGTTTCGCTTGGCTTTATCCAAAGGCGCCCGCCATGGTTTTCGGCGACTCGCGCCGCAATCGGCAGGCCAAGTCCCGTGCCCGGTCCGGATCTGGCCTGGCTAAAGCGCCCAATCGCCAGCGCACGGTCTTCGGGTGCAATCCCAACGCCGTCGTCCAAGACCTGCAACTCCGCATCACTGGAATGAACGGCAAGTGACAACTCGACCTGCGTCAGATCCGGTCCGCCGTGGACAACGGCATTGGTCATCAGGTTCAAGATAGCCTCCTCCAGCATCACCTGATCCCCAAAGACGAGAACCGGTTCGGAAGGGAGGGTGGCGATTGCGCGGACGTTTTGTTCGGATGCCAAACTCTGTCCCTCGAACCTTTTGACGGTAGACCGACACAAGGAGACCAGATCGACCTCTTGACCGGTTTGCTTGGTGTCTGACCCTTTGGCGCGCTCAAAGGACAGCAGCTGATTTGTCAGATGTCTTGCGCCCCGCGCTGCCGAAACCAACTCCGCACTTCGTGCTCTGGCCGCCGCCGGAGTGGGCGCACTTTCCACAGCCTCGGCAAGGGCCAGGACACCCGCTATTGGGTTGCGGAGCTGATGTGCCGCGTTGGAAATGAACTCGTCTTTCGAGCTGATACGCCGCGCCACCCGATCCAGCAAATTGTTGAGTGTGCTGACAATTCCACTTGCCTCAACCGGCACTGCCCGTTGGATCGGGTTGAGGTCGCTGGGCGTCCGTTTCGCAATGGCCTCCTCAAGGTCCAAGAGCGGTCGTAGCCCAAGCCGGACACCGAACCACACGATCAGCGCAACGGAAATGATCAACAGCGCGATAACGGCAAACGCGCGCGCAGCCACATCACGTACGAAGTCCCGCCGAACCTCTAGGTCTTGCCAAACCGAAACGGTCATCAGTCCGGTGACACCGTCAATTGTGGCCGCATCCCGGAACCGCAACGCGCGAATTTCACGGCCCCGGTATGTCGAATTGAAGTACACCGGCTCGGCCTCGGCCAGCGCAGGGCTCGCGAGCGGGCGGGGCGGCGTTGAATATCCTGTAACGAAAACCCCGTCCGGGGCGAAGACATGGTAAAACAGCTCACCACCAGAGGTATCATTCACAAGCCGCCGGGTCGCCGGGCTCAGCGCGTCTCCTCCGGAAACCGCAACATCCCGCGAGATTGCAAGGGCAGCGGACAGGAGCCTCCTGTCAAAGATCTCTACCGCCCGAACGGTGGTATTGCGAAACTGCCAAATCGCCGCTCCGATCGCGACGAGCATCAATGGCACGAGGATGATGACGATCAGACGCATCCGCAATGACTGCATCTTCATGCGTCGGGACCTTTTGGCTGCAGGAGCTGATATCCCAGACCGCGTTGCGCCTTAATTGTCACGCCGAACGGCCCCACACGCGTCCGTAAGCGAGAGATGTAGACTTCGATCACCGTCTCTTCGACGTCAGCGCCCACCCCGTATGCGTAGTCCAGCAATGCGGTCTTTGAAACCAGGCGGCCCTTCGCGGAGATCAAGCACTCAAGAACCGACATCTCGCGCCGCGGGATCTCAAGCGGTGTTTGATCCGCGAAAAGCTGGCGTGCGCCTGGGTCAAACTGCAATGGGCCAAATGTCAGTATCTGATTTGGCGCGGTTGCGCGGCGGCGCGCCAACGCGCGAACGCGGGCCTCCAGCTCGGCCATTTCAAACGGTTTCACGAGGTAGTCATCTGCCCCGGCATCCAGTCCAATGACCCGGTCTTCAATTTCCGTTCGCGCTGTTAGCAGGATCACCGGCCGGACATCGTCGCGCGCGCGCAACGCTTTCAACAGGGCAAGTCCGTCCATCCCGGGCAGGTTGATATCAAGAATGATCAGGTCAGCGCCGTCCTGACGTAGAAACATATCCGCCGCATCGCCGTCGTGCAGCACGTCAACGGAATGGCCAAGATCCTCTAGCCGGTAGGCGATGCCTTTGGCGAGGCCGGCATTGTCTTCGACGAGCGTGATCCGCATTATTTCGCGCCCCAACCCCTTCGCGAAAGTTTCACGAAAGGTTCGCAGGTCATCCAAAGGACATCAAGCGGGCTTGGACGGCCCGACGATAGTTTTGGGGTCACCTCCGTCAAGGGGGGACCAACATCCTAGGGAGGAACATATGTCCGTTCTCAAAACCACGCGTCGCGTGGCTGTTGGTGCTATTGCCGCAGCTGCTGCTCTATCTACGTCTGCCTTCGCCGATGGCCATGGCATTGATCTTTCTGGCAAAACCGTCGAGTGGATCATCCCCTTCTCGGAAACCGGCGGCTCGGCCAAATGGGCAAACTTCTATGCGCCGCTCCTGTCCGAAGCGCTGCCTGGCGAGCCGACTGTTGTCGTGAAATTCATGCCGGGCGCAGGTTCGACCAAAGGCGCCAACTTCTTTCAGGAGCAGCAGTATGAAGACGGCACGCTGATTTTCGGCTCATCCGGATCGACACAGTTTCCATTTCTGCTGGGCGACCCGCGTGTGAGGTACAACTACGCCGATTGGAATGTCGTTCTGGCCTCGGGCACGGGTGGGGTCGCCTATCTGCCACCCGATCTTGCCGCGAAAATGGATGGGATGGACGCAAGCGGGCTCAAGGGCGAAGACTTCATCTATGGCAACCAGGGTGCGACGCGTCTTGACCTCGTCCCGACATTGGCGTGGGAGATGCTCGGCCTGAATGTCGAAAGCGTGATGGGTATCAAGGGACGCGGTGATGGCCGTTTGATGTTTGAGCGTGGAGAAGCCAACATCGATTACCAGACCTCGTCGTCCTTCCTGTCGGGCGTAACCCCGCTGGTCGAGGCCGGCACGGCCGTGCCGATGATGACCTGGGGCTCGCTCGATGCGGAGGGTAATATCGTACGCGACCCGACGTTCCCGGATATCCCGACCTTCAAAGAAGTCTGCGAGGCAACCGATGGCTGCGAAACATCGGGTGAGCAATGGGACGCCTGGAAAGCCTTCTTCATTGCTGGTTTTCCCGCTCAGAAGATGGTGTTCCTGCCCAACGGCGCCTCCGAAGATGCGATTGTGACATATACCAAGGCGTTTGACGACGTGATCGCCCGGTCGGACTTCTCAGAAATCTCGGCAACTCGTCTGGGCAAGTATCCGCAAATGACCGGCGATGCAGCGCAGACGGCACTGGCAAGCGGTACATCGGTATCGGATGAAGCCAAGACACTCATCGTAAATTGGCTCCGGGACAAATACGGTGTTTCGCTGAACTAAGCGGCGCTAACCAGGCGCCCTGCCCGAAACCGGGCGGGGTGCTCCGGCACATAGGCCGAGGGACGTCATGGACATTCTATCCACCGCTTTACCGGCCCTGGGTGACGCCTGGGCTCTGATCCTGCAACCCGTCGTGCTGGGCTATCTGGTGCTGGGCGTCGTGATGGGGCTATGTGTTGGCGTCTTCCCCGGCCTGGGCGGCATCGCGGGACTGTCCCTACTGTTGCCGTTTATGTTTGGCATGGACCCGATCCTGGGCCTTGCCCTAATGGTCGGGATGGTGGCCGTGGTGCCAACCTCGGACACCTTTGCCTCTGTCCTCATGGGGATCCCCGGTTCATCGGCAAGCCAGGCCACTGTGCTTGACGGATTTCCCATGGCCAAGAAAGGACTTGCGGCGCGGGCCCTGTCTGCCGCCTTCGCCTCGTCCTTGTTTGGTGGTTTGGTCGGGGCCTCCTTCCTGACGGTGTTCATCCTCGTCGCGCGACCCATCGTTCTTGAGTTCCGCACCCCCGAACTGTTGATGATCACGATCTTCGGCCTGTCGATGGTTGGTATTCTGGCAGGACGGGTGGCGATCAAGGGATTGGTCGCGGCGGGTCTTGGCATGTTGATCGGCACAATCGGTGAGGGAGCATCCTCGGGCGATTTGCGCATGTCATCGTATGACTTCCCGTACCTTGCGGACGGTTTGAAGCTGGTGATCGTGGGCTTGGGCATTTTTGCAATCCCCGAGATCATATCGCTGCTTCGGCAGGACCGCGCGATATCGAAGGAAAGCGCCCTGGGCGGCGGGTGGCTTGATGGGGTCAAGGACTGGTTCGCCAACATCTGGCTGTCTGTACGCTGTTCCATCATCGGTGTTGTGGTGGGCGTAATCCCCGGACTTGGCGGGTCCGTTGTGGATTGGATCGCCTATGGCCATTCGGTGCAAAGCACCAAGGACAAGGCGAACTTCGGCAAGGGCGAGGTGCGCGGCGTGATCGGGCCCGAGAGTTCGAACAACGCCAAGGAAGGCGGCGGGCTGGTCCCAACGCTTCTGTTCGGTATTCCGGGCTCTGGCTCAATGGCGATCTTCATCGGGGCAATCGCCCTCTTGGGTTCCGGCCAGATTGAGGTTGGCCCGGCCATGCTCAAGAACAACCTCGATATTACCTATTCGATCGTCTGGCTTCTGGCGCTTGCCAATGTCGTGGGCACCGTCATCTGCATCATGGCATCAGGTGGAATTGCCAGGCTCACCACCATCCGGTTCGCCCTGATCGCACCCTTCCTGTTCATGATCATTAGTTTTGCAGCGTTCCAGTCCGGTCAAAACCTCATGGACCTTGTGGCGTTGTTTGCAATTGGTTTCCTGGGCATTTTGATGCGCCGGTTCGACTGGTCGCGGCCAGCCTTCCTTATTGGATTTGTGCTGTCCAACCCGGCCGAAAACTATGCGAACCAGGCGCTACAGATCGCCCAGTCCCGCTTCCGCAATGGATTTGGGGAAGGCCTTGAGTACATCTTTTCACCCATCGTGATCGTCCTTTTGATCATCACTGTTTTGTCCGTCGTGATCGGTCTGAGGCAAGCCAAGAACATCATGGCCGAAGGCGATGTAAATTCCGGGAGCAAACGGGCACCTTTCCTCTTCCTGATCGCCCTCACCGCCTACATAGCCTACGCGTTCTATGATGCGGCCTCGATCCCGAGTTACAGCCGCGATCGTGTCTTCCCGATGTTCGTGTCGTCCGTCTGTCTGGTCGGTTGCGCAGCGCTGATCATTCGCATGATGCTGAGGCCTGAAACCGATACGATCTTTGCCGACCGCGAGGTCTCTGGCGAAGACGCCGGAGCCGCCTATGGGCTTTGGCCGACGCTGGCCTGGTTTGTGGGTCTGCTGGTTCTGACCTCACTTTTGGGTTTCATCTTGGCCCTGGCTTTGTTCCTGTTCGCCTTCATGCGTTTACGGGCGGGTGTAAGCGCCGGCGTCGCCGCACTGTATACCGTGGCGGGCATTGCCTTCATGTGCGTTATGGCGGGCCTTCTCAATCGCGACTTTCCGCCCGGGCTTCTTCAGGAATATGTTGCCCTGCCCTGGCCTCTCACATGACGCAAACCGCGATTCCGTTTCTGTTTATGCGCGGTGGAACCTCGCGCGGGCCGTATCTGAACCGTGCCGATCTGCCGGAAGACCTGGACACGCTGGCGAAGGTCCTGGTCGCCATAGTGGGATCGGGCCACCCGCTCAATATCGACGGGATCGGTGGCGGCGCGGCCGTCACAACGAAAGTGGCGATGTTGTCGCCGTCCGAAGATGACTGGGCCGATGTAGACTACTTCTTTGCACAGGTGAGCGTCGAAGACGGCATTGTCGACTTCAAGCCGACATGCGGAAATATCCTTGCGGGCGTCGGGCCGGCGGCCATCGAAATGGGCTTGGTCCCCGCGCAGGATGGTGAAACCCCTATCAACATTCGCGCCGTGAACACGGGCGCTAAGGTTGCTGCGGGCGTGCAGACACGCGACGGTGCGGTTGTCTATGACGGTGACGCGCGGATCGACGGTGTTCCCGGCTCGGCGGCGCCAGTGACGCTTAAGTTCATGGAGACGGTGGGCGGCACAACAGGGGCGTTTCTGCCGACCGGTAATCTGATAGATGAGATCGACGGCATCGCGGTCACATGTATGGATGTCGCCATGCCAATGGTGATTGCCCGGGCCGAAAGCTTTGGCTTGACCGGATACGAAAGTGCCGCCGAGCTGGATGACAACGCTGAGTTCTTTGGCCGGATGGAAGCGATCAGGCGAAAGGCTGGTGTGTTGATGGGCATGGGCGATGTTTCGTCATCCGTGACGCCCAAGTTCGGAATTACGGCGCCTGCCCGCGACGGCGGCACGGTGTGCACACGGTATTTCATGCCGTGGAAAACCCATCCGACTATGGCGGTCACGGGGGCACAATGTCTGGCATCCTGTGTTCTCACACCGGGCACCGTGGCCGATGCGCCGATCCCGAATGAACGCCTGGCCCGCATCGTTCTGGAACACGCATCCGGTACGATTGAGGTCCTGGTCGATTATGACATCGGTGCCGCGGGGTTCTCGATCAACAGCGCAGGACTTACCCGAACAGCACGTAAAGTGGCCGCTGGCGAGGTTTTTGTACCTACCGATATTTGGGGTGGTCATTAGGACGTCAAAATTGTATACTACGGTATACATAGCTTGGAGGTTCAGGATGACAGAATCGTTCAAAGACTGCGTGCTGGTTGCCAAAGCCGAACTTGCCGCCGCACAACGTTTGCTACAGCGTGAGATTTCCACCTATCCCGGACCGATCGCGGGGTGCGATGAACAGTTCAACCACCTTTTGGCCGAGCGGCAGAAAGTGTCGGCTGCGCTGAACTCTCTCAACCAGAATGTGTTTGTGCCGACCCCGAGAAAACCCGGACCGATACCAGGCCTCAAAAGTCAATGAAGGTCCATGTTCTTGATGACTGGTTCGACACATTGCGCGGTCTCCCGTGCTTTGCCAGGCTGAACGGCCATGACGTGTCCGTTTGGACGGATCACGAACCCGATCCCGAGGCGCTTGCGACACGCCTGCAACATGCCGAGGCGCTTGTCCTTTTTCGAGAGCGAACAAAGATCGGTGCCGAGTTGCTGCGCCGATTGCCAAATTTGAAGCTGATCTCGCAGCGAAGTGTCTATCCGCATGTCGATGTCTCTGCATGCACGCTGAACAAGGTCCTACTGTGCTCAAACATGCACAGCGACACGCCATCATATGCGGCGGCCGAGCATACGCTGGCGCTGATCCTCGCCAGCTACAGGCAGATCCCCGATCAGGTCGCCTCGATCCGGGCAGGCAACTGGCAGGCAGGTGTTGGACGAACCCTGCGAGGACGCACACTGGGGCTTTATGGGTACGGGCGAATTGCAGGTGCCGTGGCGACGTATGCGCGCGCCATTGGCATGACCGTCCAATGGTGGTCGTCGGAGGCCGGGCGGGCGCGCGCGGCAGCTAACGGCGAAAACATCGCCCCGTCGCGCGAGGCATTTTTCGCGACTTCCGATATCGTGAGCATCCATGTACGGCTAAAGCCGGAAACGCGCGGTGTCATAACCGCTGCGGATCTGGCCGCAATGAAACCGCGCAGCCTGTTTGTTAATACGTCGCGGTCAGGCCTGTTGGCCGACGGAGCTCTGGAAACAGAGGTCGGAAACGGGCGCATATTCGCCGCTGTGGATGTGTTCGATACCGAGCCGCTGTCGGACACATCCCATCCGCTTCTGACGGCGTCAAATGTCCTGCCAACACCGCATATCGGCTACGTCACCGAAGATGAGTTCGACCTGCAGTTCGCGGACATTTTTGATCAGGTGAACGCCTTCGCGGCCGGCGCACCCATCCACATGATAAATCCGGAGGTTTGGACAGGATGATCAAAGTCATCATTGCAGGGTCCGGCAACGCTGCGCTGTGCGCGGGTATTGCTGCGCTTGAAAAGGGCGCCGACGTTTTGATCTTGGAAAAGGCGGACAGGCCTCTGGCAGGCGGTAACACAAAGTATACGGCGGGCGCCATGCGCTTTGCATATAGTTCAGGTGATGATCTTCTACCGCTTCTCAAAGATCCCGCTGATCCCCGTTTGGCAAAGACGGATTTCGGAAGCTACACCGAAGAGACCTTTGCGTCGGATTTATTGGGTTTCAACGATGGTCGTGCGCTGAGCGTTGAGCAACGGGCGCTGGTGTCCAAGAGCTATGAGACGCTGAAATGGCTCGGTTCGCATGACGTGAAGTTTGAACCGATCTACGCGCGCCAGAGCTTTGAAAAAGACGGGCGACATGTGTTCTGGGGCGGTCTGACCCTGGCGGCCGAGAACGAGGGTGTCGGACTGTTTGATCAGGAACTCGCGGCCTTCGAACGACTAGGAGGAGAGATCCAGTACGGGGCCGCGGTTCAGGACCTAGTCGCTGAGAATGGTCGTGTTACCGGCGTGGTGACGGATGGTGGGACACAGATCGCAGCGGATGCAGTGATCCTTGCCTGTGGCGGTTTCGAGGCGAGTGCCAAGCTGCGCCAGCGCCACATTGGCCCGGACTGGGACAAGGCCAAAGTACGCGGTACCCCGCATAACACCGGTGACGGGCTGACCATGGCACGTAAACTGGGTGCACAAGCGCATGGGTTCTATGGCGGCTGTCATGCCACGCCGATGGACCTCCATATGGCGGACTTCGGCAACCTGGAACTGCAGCCGGGTGAGCGCAAGAATTACCGCAAGATCTGTTACTTCCTCGGTGTGATGCTGAACGCGCGCGGGGAACGCTTTGTCGATGAGGGTATAAACTTCAGAAACTACACATACGCCCAGTTTGGTGCCGCAATCATGGAACAGCCGGGGCATTTCGCCTGGCAGATCTTTGATTCAAAAGTACTGGAGCTTCTATACGGCGAGTATCACTTCCACGATGCGTCCTTTGTGGAGGCCGCCAGTCTGGAGGCTTTGATCCCAATGCTTGACGGGATCGATCACCGGGCCGCCGAACAGACACTGGCCGAGTACAATGCTTCGGTGGACGACAGCATTTCCTTTGATCCAACCAAGCTCGACGGGAAAGCGACACAGGGGCTGACGCTTGCAAAATCGAACTGGGCGCAGAAGATCGACCAGGGTCCTTTCCGGGCCTACCCGGTGACCGGCGGAATTACCTTTACGTATGGCGGCCTAAAGGTAAATGAATGCGGAGCGGTTGTTTCGGACACAGGGGCACCCATACCGGGCCTTTTTGCCTGCGGAGAAATGGTCGGAGGCGTATTCTTTAACGGCTATCCAGGGGGATCAGGATTGACGTCCGGAGCCGTTTTTGGACGGCGCGCAGGCTATGGTGCCGCGCAACCAGCGCAACGACGGGGCGGATATTCCCTCTCCGAGGCACCAACACAAACAAACGTCGGGAGTTGAAGCCACACGTGCCACATCAGGGCGCTGACGGGGCCACGCCGGGATTTTGTCATCGCATTAGAACCCCTTCATTTGGTATGCTGAGGGTTCCGATGGATGGCACTTTCGACCCGGATGCCTTCGTTGCTTGGGGTAGCCGAGCCGCACGATCGGCAAAACCGTTCGCAAACAGTACGCAGGCAAATAGCACCCACATGTGGTCTGGCATGGAAGCGACCCACCCTAACCTGGATGGCAAGGTCAGCTTGGGTTCAACCGGTCAGGGCGTTCATTTGATGTCCCGCGCGGCGCCGGAAACCTGTACCGACGCGCCCTTTTCGTCGTCCAACCAGACGTTGATAAGCGACGGGCTGCCCATATCCTCGCCCTGTCGGATCGTGAGATTGCCGCCATGTGGCCAATCGCGATCACGCAAGTAACCCGCAAAAGCGGCCGCCGCGGCTCCGGTCGCCGGGTCTTCCAAAACACCTCCAGATGCAAAGGCGTTGCGGGCCACGAAAGTCTGACGATCTTCGATGTACACCATCATAATTGTCACCAGATCATGCGCGCGCATCACCCTGCGCCCTGTGTCCAGATCATATGCCATCTTTGCAAGCCTTGCGCGGTCACCAAGGGGGAGGACAACATGGTTGGCCCCGCCATGGATAAATGCTGGGGGCAACCGAGGATCCAGGTCAGCTGACCTCAATCCAAACAGGTCCATGACGTCCTGCGCCTCGGTCACTGCCAACGCGCGGCTTCTCGTCGGGGGTGACGACAGGGTCGCCACCATCCCGGCAGGCGTGGATTCAGTATCCACGGTGATCGTCGCATCGTTCAGGACAAGGGTATAGGTGCCCGCCCCGTGCTTCTTGCCAAGCGCCGTACCAAGGGCAATCGTCGCGTGTCCGCAAAACGGGACCTCCGATTCCGGCGAGAAGTAGCGTACGCGCCAGGTCCTCCCGTCGTCGTCCGCTGCCGAAGCGAAAGCGGTTTCAGAGTACCCAACTTCGGCAGCCACACGCGCCATGTCTTCTTCGCTGGCTGCGGAGTGTAACAGCACAACGCCGGCCGGGTTCCCGCCTGCAGAACCTTGGCTGAACGCTGAAATTCTTTGGACTTCCACTGGTTGCTCCTGCATTTTGTTGCAGGCATTATACCTGCTGTGGGGCGCTCCCGTCCCGACTGTAGCGTTGGCACTCGGGCCCAATGCATTTCGCATCGTTTCTATTTTCTATAGTGTGCCTTCATGTCGAAAGAACGGGACCAGACAGACCGTCAGATCGTCGAGATCCTCGAATCCCATGGACGTACGAGCCTTGCCGACATCGGCAAAGAAGTGGGTCTCTCGGGTCCGGCGGTCGGTGAAAGACTGCGCGGCTTGCAGGAGAACGGATTTGTCACCGGCTTTGGTGCGCGCATTGATCTCCACCGGTTCGGATACACAATTGAGGCGCTTGTAAGAATCAAACCGCGCAGCGGGCAACTTCACATCGTTGATCGGATGATCGAGGAACAGCCCCGTTTCACATCTTGCGACCGCGTAACAGGCGATGACTGCTATGTCGCGCGACTGCTTTTGAAGGACGTGGCTGAGTTGGATGACATTCTTCTGCCGTTTCATGATCGGGCGGAGACCAACACCTCGATCGTGAAGTCTGTTGTGTTTGCCCCAAGGCTGCCGCCTTTGGACTAGGCGGTCCAACCCCTGTGTCTGTGCCACGGGTCTTGGCTTTCCCTAATGTGGTTTCTGGCACTGACGGGCACCGGTTCAGGACCTGATGCGGTCGGACACGATTGTACTGTCTTAGCCAGGTATCGACTACGATCTGGTCTCGATTGGTGGGGCTGATCACACTGTGACGCCCCATCTGACTTCATCTACCCATCGATTGTCTGCCCCATTAGCTCTGCGTTGGAAAGCCGCGTTGTCTCTGAGCGCGTTCCCTTCAAAGATTGGCAAATTGATCGCTCTAGCTCCGCTGTTTCCATCGGCCCGCGAGACCTTCACGACTGCGACGAACTTCCGATGTCCGCTCATCGAGCCCGTGGTGTCGTCAGTCCAGCACCATCATGTTCGCCAGCTTCAGCCTGAAATCAATCGGCCCCGGATTATGTCCGAGGCCGGTTCTTCAACTGATTTACAAAAATGACCTATTGAAACGTTTAGGTCATGTCGCGTGACACGCCACAACATCAGTGCCCCATCGGGTAGTTAACTACACTTGGAGTAACCGCAATCGGCACAGGTCATGCAGCCTTCGGCCATGTGCATGGCATATTGCCCGCAGTTCGGACAGGCCAGGCCGCGGGGGGCGTCGGCGCCGACGGCCAGCGCCTGAAGTTTCGGGTCGGTTTTCGCGCCGCTGCCAAGATGCTCAAGAAATCCGATCTCGACCATGTGCCGCTCGATCACACCACCGATGGCCGCCAGGATCGACGGAATGTACTTGCCCTCCATCCACGCACCACCGCGCGGGTCAAACACTGCCTTAAGTTCCTCCACCACAAAACTGACGTCGCCGCCGCGGCGAAACACGGCGCTGATCATCCTGGTCAGGGCAACGGTCCAGGCGAAGTGCTCCATATTCTTTGAGTTGATAAACACCTCGAACGGGCGTCTCTGCCCGCCGACGACCACGTCATTTATGGTGATATAGATTGCATGCTCGCTCTCGGGCCATTTGATCTTATAGGTATTTCCTTCCAGTGTTTCGGGCCGATCAAGTTTTTCCGAGAGGTAGACGACCTCGGCACCTTCCTCAGGCCGCGGTTCTGCCTCGGCGACACTCAAGACCGAGCCGGTGACTTCGTTTGGGCGATAGGTGGTACACCCTTTGCACCCCTGGTCCCAGGCCGCCATATAGACATCCTTGAAGTCGTCAAAGCTGATATCGGCAGGACAGTTGATCGTCTTCGAGATGCTCGAATCCACCCACTTCTGTGCGGCCGCCTGCATCCGCACATGGTCCAGCGGCGCCAGTGTCTGCGCATTCACAAAGTGCGCAGGCAGCTCGGCCTCGCCGTTCCGTTCACGCCACAACTGGACGGCATAGTCCACGACATCCTCCTGTGTGCGCGAACCGTCCTTTTGCAGCACCTTCCGGGAATAGCTGTAGGCGAACACCGGCTCGATCCCACTTGAAACATTGCCCGCAAAAAGACTGATCGTCCCGGTCGGCGCGATGGAGGTGAGAAGCGCATTGCGGATCCCGTCCCGTGCAACCGCCGCGCGGACCGTCTCGCCCATGCATTGCATGGTTTCCGAGGCCAGGAACTTCTCGGCATCAAACAGCGGGAATGGCCCCTTTTCGGCGGCGAGTTGTGCTGAGGCCAGATAGGCGGCTTGGGCGATCCTTTGCAGCCATCGCTCGGTCAGGTCCGCTGCCCCGGGCGCGCCATAGCGTTCTCCGACCATAAGCAACGCGTCCGCAAGACCGGTCACGCCCAAACCGATGCGGCGTTTTGCCAGCGCCTCCTCCTGCTGCGCCGCCAGCGGGAAACGGCTGGCATCGACCACATTGTCCATCATCCGCACGGCGGTCGTTACAAGATCGTCCAGCGCAGCCTCGTCAAGCGTTGCCTCTGGCGAGAAGGGCGCTGTGATCAGCCGTGCAAGGTTCACGGACCCCAGAAGGCATGCGCCGTAGGGCGGCAAAGGCTGCTCGCCACAGGGATTGGTCGCGGAGATCTTTTCAGCGTAGTAGAGATTGTTGCGCTGGTTTATCCGGTCGATGAAAATCACGCCGGGCTCAGCATAATCGAAGGTGGCGCGCATGATCGCATTCCACAGCTTTGTTGCGCTGACGGTCTGATAGACCTTGTCCCCGAACACCAGATCCCAGGTCCCGTCGGTCTTTACGGCCTCCATGAATGCGTCGGTGATAAGCACCGACAGGTTGAACATGCGCAGCCGGGCGGGGTCCTGCTTGGCCGATATGAAATCCTCGATATCCGGATGGTCGCAGCGCATCGTGGCCATCATCGCGCCGCGTCGCGAACCGGCCGACATGATGGTCCGACACATGGCATCCCATACGTCCATAAAGCTGAGCGGGCCGGACGCATCGGCCGCAACGCCGCGCACCATAGCCCCCTTGGGCCGTATGGTGCTGAAATCATACCCAATCCCACCACCCTGCTGCATGGTCAGGGCGGCCTCACGCAGCATATCGAATATTCCACCCATATCGTCGGGCACCGTGCCCATGACGAAACAGTTGAACAGGGTCACCGAGCGTTCAGTTCCCGCACCAGCCATAATTCGGCCCGCCGGAAGAAACTTGAAGTCTTCCAAAGCGGCATAGAACCGATCCTCCCAAACGTTCGGCTCGGCTTCGACCTTGGCCAGGGCACGGGCAACCCGCCGCCAGCTGTCCTCGACCGTCTCATCAACTGGCGTTCCGTCGGCATCTTTGAACCGATATTTCATGTCCCAGATCGAAGCGGATATTGGGGCGGCAAAGCGCGTCATCGGTGGCTCATCTGTGTGTCGGTGAAGGGTGTTTACCATACGCCCAACCAGGCCAATCGTCAAAGAATTCCGCTGTTGCCGCGCCTTGCTCGTCGGTGATTGAGTGCTAAACTTTGGGGACAGGGAATCGTGGGGAACAATATGTCGGGGGCGAAGCTCCATCTTTTGAAGCTGTCTGTTGGCAGCGAAAGTATTGATAAGCTGCACAATTGGCAGCACATCCGCATGGCCGAAAACCAGGCGGCGGGGCGCGGCCCGATCTACACCCATGTCACCCGGATGTGGCCACGGCGCGAGGCCGAGTTGCTGGACGGCGGATCGATCTACTGGATCATCAAGGGCTCGGTCGCGGCGCGGCAGCGGATTGAACGACTGGACGAGCGGATCGGCACAGATGGAATTCGCCGCTGTGCCATGGTACTTGAACCAAAACTGTTTCGGACCGCGCCGCAACCGCGCCGCCCGTTCCAAGGCTGGCGCTACTTGCAGCCTGAGGATGCGCCATCGGACCTGGGGCCGTATGTGCCGGGCGAGGAATCCCTCCCTCAGGAATTGGCACAGGAACTCGCGGCGCTAGGTGTTTTGTAACGGCAGCGCGTGGGGCGCTGCCTTATTAGGGAAAACAATATGACAGACAGTCAGAAGAGAATGAAAGCAAGTGACTTCGACCAGCGGCTTCTTGATCTGTATGACGGTTATGTTCATGGAAAGATGAGCAAACGATCCTTTATGGATCACGCCGCGAAATTCGCTGTGGGCGGTGTTACGGCGGCGGCTCTCGTTGAAAGCCTGCAGCCAAACTATGCGTTGGCGCAGCAGGTCAGCCCGGATGACCCCGATATCGAGACCGAGGTTATCACCTACCCGTCGCCCGAAGGTCATGGCGACATCAGTGCTCTTTTCGCAAAACCTGCCGGAATGACTGAACCGCGCGGCGCGGTACTGGTTGTGCATGAGAACCGGGGGCTGAACCCATATATCGAGGATGTTGTCCGGCGGGTCGCCAAGGCAGGTTTCGTCGCCATGGGACCGGACGGACTGTCGCCGCTGGGCGGCTATCCGGGAACCGATGAACAAGGCCGCGAGATGCAGCGGACGCTTGATCGCACCAAACTCATGCAGGATTTCTTTGCCGGATACGAGTTTCTGACAACGCATTCCGACAGTAATGGTCGTGTGGGCGCAGTGGGCTTCTGCTACGGCGGCGGCGTATGCAATGCGCTCGCGGTCGCCTACCCTGAAATGGCAGCCTCCGTTCCCTATTACGGGCGTCAACCGGATGCCGCAGATGTACCCTCTATCGAGGCGCCGTTGATGATCCACTACGCCGGATTGGATGAGCGCATAAACGAGGGATGGCCCGCCTATGATGCCGCCTTGAGCGAGCACCAAAAGGCGTTCTCGGTCCATTTTTACCCCGACGTGAACCACGGGTTCCACAACGATACGACCCCGCGCTATGATGCGGAGGCTGCAGAACTGTCTTGGACCCGTACCATCAACTTCTTTACGGCGCATTTGGTCTGAAGCGTTTCGCCGATGCGTTGGATCACCTGACGCAGCCCGAAATCTGAGATTTCAAGGCGCTGGGCGGTTTCTGGTACTCAGGGCAGAAAGCGCAATGCCAAAGGCGGCTGCTCCTGTGCGTCTTGGACACTTCTGTGGTATCTGAATTGCGCCTGATGGTCAGTATGGCATCTGGGTCTGGCGCCGTTTGCGCTTAAACTCAGCCCTGATGCGTCGGCCCTTCCCGCTCCCAGGGTGCGGCGCACTGGATGCCGAGTTGCCTAATTAGGGCATAAAATCCCGTTTGGGCCGCGGCGCTCCATTGCGCGTTTCTGGCGGCAAACAAGGCCGCCTGAGACGACAGGATCAGACCGTCTTCCAGGATACGCAGGTGGTTCGCACGCAGAGTCGCACCGGTCGAGGTAATGTCGGCAATCGCATCCGCGGTTTCGTTTACAACGGTTCCCTCGGTCGCACCTTGACTGTCCACCAGTTGATAGTCTGCAATGCCGTGCCGGGTGAAAAAGGTGCGAACCAGCGCATGGTATTTGGTGGCGACCCTTAGGCGAAAGCCATATGTCTGGCGAAACGCGGCGGCGGCAGCATCCAGATCGTCCAGCCTGCGCACATCGATCCAGAAGTCCGGCACGGCAACCACCAGATCGGCGCGCCCAAATCCCAGCGTGGCCACCTCGGCAACGGCATGGGGGGGCAGCTTCTCGGCAATCATGTCCTGGCCCGTGACGCCAAGGTGGATCCGTCCTGCAGCAAGTTCCCGCGGGATCTCGCCCGCCGAGAGGAACACCAGCTGTACATCGCCCGCTCCGTGGACCGCGCCCGCATATTCCCGTTCGGACGCGCTATGCTCAAGCTGAACTCCTCGGGCGGCGAACCATTCGACGGTCTGCGTTTGCAGTCGCCCTTTCGAAGGAATGCCCAGCTTCATCGTCATGTGCCGGGGTCCAGCGCCAGAATGGACTCGGGACGTAGGATCGCGCCAACAGCCGGAGTGCCACCCTCAGCGCCGCCCAACACATCGGTCAGCGCGTCATACCGCCCTCCGCTGGCCAGAACTGGCAGATCGGGTCGTTCCGGGGATATGAACCCAAAGACGAAACCGTCGTAATACTCCATCGAGGTTCGGCCAAACGCACCCTCGAACGGCAGTGTGTCCGGATCAAACCCATGGTGTTGAAGGGCCTCCAGGCGCGCTTCGAACACCTCGATCGCCGCGTCGAGCGACGGCATATCGTGATCAAGTCCGCGCAGAATTGCCAACGCGTCCTCCGCTGTCGCGCGCAGGGCGAGTATGCGGCTCAGTACCGTCACTTGCGCTGCCGGAATGGGGGGCGCGACCGCATCCTCGGCAAGCCGGTTCAGACGGGCCAGAACATCCTCGGCCTGACGCGTTCCGATGGGCTTGCCCACCGCAGTGATGGCCGTCTTGAAATCGCCGGAAGGGAGCACCGGGTTTCGCGCTGGCGGCGCGGCAAAACGCTCCAAAAGGAGATTGAACCGCTGCGGCCGCCAAAGATGTCTGCGCAGGGCGGCCCGCCGCGCTTCCGACGTGTCCAGGCCAGCGATCACGGCCAGCACCAGTCCCATATCACCGGTGGCGATCTGTACCGGCCGGTCCGCCATTGCGCGGGCAATTAACGCAAACACCTCGGCATCCGCCTTGGCTGGATCCGGCCCGCCGAACAGTTCAAACCCGGCCTGAAGATACTCTCGGGGTCTTGCGGTACCGCGAGGCTGACGGCGCCACACCGGACCTGCATAGGCATAACGCGCCTCGCCCGCGCCGACCGCCATGTGACGCTGGACCACCGGTACCGTAAAGTCCGGACGCAACATCCATTCGCCGGTGTCATCCGAGGTCACAAAGGCCCGTCCCCGAATATCCTCACCATACAGATCCAGAAGGGTATCCGCGGGCTGCAGGGCCGCCGGGGCAACACGGACGGCACCGGCCGTCTCGAACAGCGCCATAAGCCGCGTCACTTCCGCCTCCACACGCGTGAGCATCAGTCACCCGGCACGCGCGATCATCTTGGAAACCTCCGCGACCAGGTCACCGCGCGCAATCTCCAGTTGCGCGGGCTGGGCTTTCCAGGCGTCATTCGTTGTAATGTTCGCCGCCAGTCTGGCCCCCAGTGCGAGATCCTTGATCTGAACTACATTTCTGTCGCGCTCGTCGGACCCCTCGATAACAGCGACCGGGCTGTTGCGGGCATCGGCATACTTCAGCTGGTTGCCGAATGTTTTAGGATTGCCCAGGTACATCTCTGCCCGGATGCCGCCGTTGCGCAGTTCAGCGACCATGGCCTGATAGTCAGCCATACGCGCTCGGTCCATAACGGTCACGACAACGGGTCCCGGAGGGGGACTCTGGCCCGCGCGCAGCGCGGCCAGCAAACGGTCGACACCGACAGACACGCCCGTCGCCGGAACCTGCTGGCCGGTAAACCGTTTGACCAGGTCATCGTATCGCCCGCCTCCCGCGACTGATCCGAACTGGCGCGCCCGGCCTTTTTCATCGCGCACCTCAAATGTCAGTTCGGCCTCGTAAACAGGTCCGGTGTAGTACCCAAGACCGCGCACAACGGACGGATCAAGGACAAACTGATCTGCGCCATATCCGCCTGCCGCCATGAGTTCACCGATCTGCTGTAACTCGTCCACACCCGAAACCCCGGCACCGGAGCCCTTAACCAGATCCTTGAGGGCCGCAAGTGTTCCGCTGGCATCAGGCCGACGCGCCTCTATGAAGCCGATCACGACGGCCACAGCATCGGGGGAGAGTCCGGCGCCCTTGGTGAAGTCTCCGCTGGCGTCCCGGCGTCCCTCACCCAACAGTGCACGCACCCCTTCAGCGCCCAGGCGATCAAGTTTGTCGATCGCCCGCAACACGACGCCACGTGCCGCGGCATTCTCATCGGGCGCGTCGGGGTCCAGCAATCCCACGACTTCCATAACGCCGTTCAGAACCTTGCGATTGTTCAGGCGAACGATGTAGTTGCCCCTGGCGATGCCCACCGCCTCCAACACGTCTGACAGCAGCGCGCAAATCTCGGCATCCGCGGCCACTGTCGGTGTCCCAACTGTGTCCGCATCACATTGATAAAACTGACGAAATCGCCCCGGCCCCGGCTTTTCATTCCGCCAGACCGGGCCAACAGCATAGCGACGGTAGGGGCTTGGCAGGTCGTTGCGGTACTGCGCATAGACACGTGCCAACGGTGCTGTCAGATCGTATCGCAGTGCCATCCACGCGTCGTCGTCGTCTTGCCAGGCAAACACACCTTCGTTTGGCCGGTCCACGTCTGGCAGAAACTTTCCCAGCGCCTCAACCGTTTCGACGGCGCTGGTCTCCAATGGGTCGAAGCCATAGGCCGCATAGACCTCACAGATGCGCCGAAGCATGGTGTTGCGCGCCGAGACCTCTGCGCCAAAGTAGTCCTGAAAACCCCTCGGGGCGGACGCCTTGGGTCGCTGCGGTTTGCCCTTCTTCCCCGCCATGATGTTCCTCTGCCAGTTGGTCGCGCGTGTCCTAACGCAGCGTTCCGGGCGGGGCAAGGCAAAGGGCGGTCCGCTGCGACAACCAAAACCTTGCGTGTTTGCCGCGATTGGGGCATTTTCCGCGCAATCCGAGTAAGAGACACCAGATGACGCCGATCAAATTTGCTGTGCTGTTTGCCGTCCTTGCATCAGCTGCCTGCACCCCGAAAACCGAAACAGATACACTAAGCCGCGCCCCGGGTTCGTATGATGAGACGGACTTTGCCTGCCTCAAGGAAGCAATCTATCACGAGGCCGCGGCCAACAGCATCGACGGGGGGCGGGCTGTCGCCAACGTGATCCTCAACCGGGCCGAGGATCCGCGCTTCCCAGATACAGTATGTGGCGTGATTGCCGAGGGCGAGGCCGCAGGGCGCTGCCAGTTTTCCTACCGCTGTGACGGGCGGCCCGAGACGTTCCCGGACAAGGTAAAACTTGCCAATGCGACCGAGGCGGCAACGCAGGCACTGGGCAATTTGGATGAGGATATCACGGCCGGGGCCCTGTTCTTCCACGCCACTTGGATGCCGCCGGGTTGGTTCGGAACCCTTAGACGCACCGTGACGATGGGTGGCAATATTTTTTACGGCGAACGGTCCTGACCGGCGCTACCTGGTCCTACGACTGTGCGAGGTGCGTATACCCGCCCCGGTGAAATAGCAGCGGCGGCTTGTTGCTATGTGTCAGCCGTTGCACTTCGCCCACCACGATCAGGTGATCACCGCCGTCATGACCCGCCGAATGCGCGCATTCAAGGCGTGCAGCACAGCCCTCTAATAAGGGCGTGTCGCCCAGGCCCGGGCAGTGGGTGAGACCTGCGAAATCCTCTCCAAGACGGGCGAACCGGTCAGCCAGGGACCGCTGATCCGCGGCGAGTATGTGTATCGCGAAATGCGATGCCGCCTCGAAAGCCGGAAAACGGGATGACTGGCGTGCGGGCGACCAGAGCACCAGCGGCGGGTCAAGCGACACGCTGGTAAAGCTGTTCGCGGTGATGCCCAGCGGACCGCGCGCGGTCAGCGTGGTGACAACCGTGACGCCGGTGGGGAAACAGCCCATCGCATCCCGGTACTGTCTTTGATCCAGCGTCATCATGCCCCGATCCATCGCCACTATACAGGTCCAATGTGGCTACGAGAGCCGCGTGAGATAAGGGGGCCAAGGCCGCGCAGTGTCAATCCTCCTGATCAAGTGCAGCTCTGAAAAGACACTGGTGCCCACACGCGAGGTGCTTCTTAATTTCAACCGGCTTTAACTCGCGGAATGCGGCTGGTATGCATACGCCGCACATCGTCGCTGGTTCCTTTTGGTAGGCGAGAAAGGTCAGGAAATGCGACGGCGCGCACTCGCGACGGCGGTCGTTTGGCAACACGGGCAACCTTAGTGGCGCCTCAGCCCTGCGATCAATTCGCTGCTGCCAATCAAAACAGACGATGACCAACCGGGACGGAGACCGAATACGCATGGGCAACTATCTTTACGATTCATTGATCGCACCGCATGAGAGCTCGGATGCAGTTTTCCTCGTCTCCGACAACGGCGAAGAGCTTACATTCGGCGCTTTCTTTCAGGCTACCTCACGCATGTCACATGCGCTGGTCAAGGCGGGTGTTGGCCCGGGCGACCGGATCGTGGTTCAGGCACCAAAAACGGTTGAAATGGTTGTGCTGTATGCGGCCTGCCTTCGGGCCGGTGCGGTGTTTCTTCCACTTAACACCGCTTACACCACTCAGGAGCTTGCGTATTTCATCACCGATGCCGATCCCGCCCTGTTGATCTGCAGCAGCGATCGGGTCGCGCCGCTGGAAACGATTGCCAAACGCAGCGGGGCGCGCGTGTACACATTAGACGCAGACGGCAGCGGCACTTTGGGTCAGGCAGCGGCACAGCAGCAAAACAGCTTTGAAACCGTGGCGCGCGGTGCCGATGATCTTGCCGCGCTTCTCTATACGTCCGGGACCACCGGCCGTTCCAAGGGCGCGATGTTGTCACATGATAATCTGCTTTCCAACGCTCAGGCACTGGTCGACCTTTGGCAGATCACCGACGCGGATACGCTGCTGCATGCGCTGCCGATTTTTCACACGCACGGGCTTTTCGTTGCCCTGAACACTGCCCTTCTGGCCGGCACCAAAGTTCGCTTCATGGCGAAGTTCGATGCCGATGCAATCGTGTCGGAGTTGCCCCGGTCGACGTTGATGATGGGCGTCCCGACGTTCTACACGCGTCTGCTGGACGACGCGCGGCTGACCCGGGATCTGGTCACCAACATGCGTCTTTTCATTTCGGGCAGTGCACCATTGCTGGCCGAGACGCATGCGGCGTTTGAGGAGCGCACAGGGATGCGTATTCTTGAACGCTACGGGATGACCGAAACCAATATGATCACCTCAAACCCGGTGGATGGCCCGCGTCTTGCAGGCACGGTGGGGCAGCCGTTGCCGGGGACGGAGATCGCATTGACAAGTGCTGCCACCGGCGAGCCCGTCGAAGACGGCGCGGTGGGAATGATTGAGGTACGCGGCCCGAATGTCTTCAAAGGCTATTGGAACATGCCCGAAAAAACGGCCGAGGAGTTGCGGGATACCGGGTTCTTCATCACCGGCGACCTCGGCCGACTGACCGACGAGGGGTATCTTCAAATTGTCGGTCGTGTAAAAGACCTGATTATCTCGGGCGGGTATAATATTTACCCAAAGGAGGTCGAGGACGTTCTGAACGACATCGACGGTATTGTAGAGAGTGCCGTATTTGGGGTGCCCCACGCAGACTTTGGCGAGGCGGTGATCGCTGCCGTCATCATGGACCGTGGCCTGACCTGCGACACGGATGCCATTCAGTCCCAAGTGGCCGAACGGCTTGCGCGGTTCAAACATCCGCGCAGGATCATTCCGCTTGATGTTCTGCCGCGCAATACGATGGGGAAGGTTCAGAAGAACGTCCTTCGCGCGGAGTATGCCACCTAGCACCACTGATTTGGGAGTTCTGTCTTGAGGTGTCCGCGGCCGACAGGCGCGTAAAGCGTGCCCGATTGCAGCATTGAAGCCTATGCCGCCGAGGGTAATGCCGCCCATGCTTCCTGCAGTGACCCGAGGTCGAACCTCCAATATGGGTCAAGTTTGATAACCTGCAGCGCAAAAACCGGTATCGCCCGGCGGCGTAGTCGCTTCCGCGATCAACTTTGACAGGACACGTGTACCCTCTTGACTGCCCCGCCAGCGGAACTGCTTTGACAATTCCGACAAATTGAGTCAGCTTAATCTCACCCAGCAAGATGGTCGCATGTCAGCCCGGTTCTGAACCCCAGCACGCTCAGCCTGCCAACGACCCGGAGGTAGGCATGGGATTTAACCGAACAGGATGGACATGCCGGAAAACGCCACCATTGGAAACATCGCGCACGCACTGTTGACCCTGCACACACAGCTTGTGCGGGAGGAGGTTCTTTCCTTCATCGAAGCGGAAGCGGTTCTGGTGCCTGAGCCCGTAAAACCGGACCGGCCGCTACCGGTTGATCGGGAAGATCGGTAACCTCAAGGCAAACCACGGGACCAAGACGATAGAGGCAGCTTCGCCGGAGTTCGCCAGGTCGATACCAGAGGCGTTGCCACAGGGGCGCACGCTATACGTGCGGCACCGACAGCATATAGAACCTGAGGATTACGCAATTCCGTCCCGCATGCGTCGCGACACGCACGCCTATCCCTGAGCATCGGGGCCGGCGACGCCCGCTTCAGCCTCCGAAATCGTCCAGCATGATATCTTCGCGGTCGACACCCAGATCGACCAGCATGTTGATCACCGACTGGTTCATGATCGGCGGTCCACACATGTAGTATTCGCAATCCTCGGGTGCTGGATGATCCTTGAGATACTCATCATACAGCACGTTGTGGATAAATCCGGTGTAGCCCTCCCACTCATCCTCGGGCAGGGCGTCCGACAGGGCGACATGCCATGTGAAGTTCGGGAACTTCTCGGCAAGTTCATCGAAGTCCTCAACGAAAAACATCTCGCGTTTTGAACGTGCGCCGTACCAGAACGTGATCTTGCGGTCCGAGTGGATGCGCTTGAGCTGGTCAAAGATGTGGCTGCGCATCGGTGCCATTCCTGCGCCGCCGCCGATGAAGACCATCTCTTTTTCGGTCTCGCGCGCAAAGAACTCTCCAAACGGTCCCGAGATGGTGACTTTGTCGCCGGGTTTGAGGTTGAAGATATAGGATGACATCTTGCCCGGAGGGATCCCGTCGCTTCCTGGCGGGGGCGAGGCGACCCGGACATTCAGCATGATCATGCCCTTTTCCTCAGGGTAGTTGGCCATGGAGTATGCACGCTCAATCGCTTCGGGCACGTCGGATTCGTACTGCCACAGATTGAACCGATCCCAATCCTCGCGGTATTCCTCCTCAACGTCGAAATCCTTGTAGCTGAGGTGATGCTTGGGCGCTTCGATCTGAATGTATCCGCCTGCCCGAAACTTCACATCCTCGCCCTCGGGCAATTCAAGCACCAGTGCTTTGATGAAGGTCGCGACGTTTTCATTCGAGCGGACGGTACATTCCCACTTCTTGACGCCGAAAACCTCCTCCGGCACCTCGATTTCCATATCCTGTTTGACGGCCACCTGGCAGGACAGGCGGTCGCCGCCTGCGGCCTCGCGCTTGGTTATGTGGCCCTCCTCGGTTGGCAGGATAGAGCCGCCACCGGAGTGGATCTTGACCCGGCACTGGGCGCAGGTCCCGCCGCCGCCGCAGGCAGAGGGCACAAAAAGCTTCTGCTCGGCCAAGGTTTGGAGCAGCTTGCCCCCGGCCGGAACCGAAACCGTTTTCTCACCGTTGATGGTGATATCTACGTTCCCGGTCGCAACCAGGCGCGAGCGGGCCGCCATGATCACGGTAACCAACGCTAACACAATCATGGTAAACAGCAGGATTCCAAGCCCGAAAGTCGCCATCCACTCGCTCTCCTATAGTTTCACGCCACTGAAGGACATAAAGGCCATTGCCATCAGGCCAGCGGTAATGAACGTGATGCCAAGACCCTGAAGGCCGTCCGGAATATCAGAGTACTTTAACTTTTCCCGAACACCGGCCATGGCTGTGATCGCCAATGCCCACCCAAAGCCCGAAGAAAGACCGTAGGTCACGGACTCGGCGAAGTTGTAGTCCCGCTCAACCATGAAAAGCGATCCGCCCAGGATCGCGCAGTTGACCGTGATCAGCGGCAGAAAGACACCAAGCGCATTGTAGAGCGGTGGAAAGTACTTATCGAGGACCATCTCCAGGATCTGCACCAAAGCCGCGATAACGCCGATATAGGAAATCAGACCAAGGAAGGTAAGGTCAACGTCCGAAAATCCCGCCCAGGCCAACGCACCGGGAGCCAGCAGATAGTTCAGGATCAGGTTGTTCGCTGGGACCGTAATCGACTGTACGATCATCACTGAAATGCCCAGACCGATCGCTGTGGCGATTTTCTTGGACACCGCGATAAAGGTGCACATGCCCAGGAAGAACGACAGCGCCAGGTTCTCGACGAAGATCGCCTTTACAGCAAGGGAGATCAGGCCTTCCATCAATGCGCCTCGATTGCCTGGATCTTGTACTCACGCTCCTCCACCTGACCCGGTTTCCACGAGCGGAAGGCCCAGATGATCAGACCGATGATGAAAAACGCCGAAGGGGGCAGCAGCAGTAGGCCATTTGGCACGTACCAGCCGCCGTTGTTCACTGTCTGAAGGATGGTGATACCGAACAGGCTGCCGGAGCCAAACAGCTCCCGAATGAAGCCGACCAGCATCAGGATCAGGCCATACCCCAGACCGTTCCCAACGCCGTCGATGAACGAGGCCACCGGAGGGTTTTTCATCGCAAAGGCCTCGGCCCGGCCCATCACGATGCAGTTTGTG
The DNA here is from genome assembly GCA_039190275.1 of Pseudomonadota bacterium. Taxonomy (GTDB): domain Bacteria; phylum Pseudomonadota; class Alphaproteobacteria; order Rhodobacterales; family Rhodobacteraceae; genus Halovulum. Next base: position 35,647 of record JBCCYF010000019.1, read on the forward strand.
ATGATCAGGCCGACAAAGACCGACAGGGTTTTTGATATTTCGAACGCGTAGGCCTTGAGGATCTGGTCCACCAGGATCACCAGCGAGGCGATGATCACCATCTGCACGATGATCCGGATTGAACCGGGAATGTGATTTCTGATCATCGAGATGAACATCGATGAAAAGCCGGTTACAAATATCACGGCCAGAGACATCACAAAGGCCACCTGAAGCGACGATGTCACGGCCAACGCCGAACATATCCCAAGAACCTGGAGTGTGATCGGGTTGTTGTCGACCAGCGGGTCAACCAACATTTCTTTGCGCGTCTGACTCATCAGATTTCTCCCGATTTCAGGTTGGTCAGGAATGGCGCGTAACCCGCCTCACCCATCCAGAACCGCACAAGGTTATCGACACCAACACTCGTCAACGTCGCGCCGGCAAGCGCGTCAACGTGGTACTCAGCCCCGGCTGGTGGCGCGGTCTTGGCCACTGTGATCAGCAGGTTGCCCTCGTCATCACCCAGCTTCTTGCCCGGCCAGAGCGACCGCCACCTTGGGTTGTCAACTTCGGCGCCCAGACCAGGCGTCTCAGCATGCTGATAAAACTGCAGGCCGAAGATGTCGTTCCCATTCTCCTCCAGTGCGATGAACCCGTAGAGGGTGGACCAAAGCCCATACCCATGTATGGGAAGGATCACTTTATCGACCGCCCCGTCGGCATCGCGCAAGAGATATATAGTCACGAATTTCGACTGCCGGCCGATGGACGCAGGATCATCCTCAAGCGCGATGGAGGTTTCCGGGTCATCCGCTGCAGCAAGATCATCGAACGAGGCCACATCGAACTGATCGGTGAACTCCCCGCTGGCGAGTTCCAGAATATGCGGCTCAAAGGCCCCAAATGCCTCAACCACATCGATGCCCGGTTCATACAGCCCGGCGACCTGCAGAATGTTGCTCTGCTTGTCCTTAAGTCTGTTCACGTCCTGAACCGGACGCAGCGACACCGCGGCCGCTGAAACGATCATCGATGCGACCAGGCAGAGCGCTACCGCGACAAAAATGGTCTTCGGGACTGAATCGGCGGGCAGATCCAGGAAACGGCGGATAAACCCTTTGTTTTCACCGGGTTCGTCAGGCATGGCGCCGTGCCCTCCGCCGTATATTGGCCTGTACCACGAAATAGTCGATCAGTGGCGCAAAGACATTACCAAAGAGTATGGCAAGCATCATTCCCTCGGGGAACGCCGGGTTGATGACACGGATCATCACCACCATGAAACCAATCAGCGCACCATAGATAAACCGACCCATATTGGTGTGGGATGCCGACACCGGTTCTGTCACCATAAAGGCCAACCCGAACGCGTACCCCCCGGCAACGAGGTGCCAGTACCACGGCATTGCGAACATTGGGTTTGTGTCAGACCCGATTAAATTGAGCAGCGTCGAGAAGGCGATCATGCCACCAAGGCAGCCGACCACAAGGCGCCAGTTGGCGATTTTTGTCGCCAACAGGAATGCAAGCCCCAGCAGGCAGGCAATGGTCGAGGTTTCCCCCAAGCACCCCTGGATGGTTCCGATAAAGGCATCCATCCAGGTCATGCCGTTCGCGGCAAGCTGCTGATATCCGTCGGACGCCGATACGGCCAGCGCCGTTGCGCCCGAGAACCCGTCGACCGGTGTCCAAACAGTTTCGCCTGACATCTGTGCGGGGTAGGCAAAATACAGGAAGGCCCGTCCGGTCAGCGCGGGATTGAGGAAGTTCTTGCCGGTACCGCCGAACACCTCCTTGCCGATCACAACCCCGAACGAGATCCCCAGAGCAACCTGCCACAAGGGCGCTGTCGCGGGCATGATCAGCGTGTAGAGCATCGAGGTGACCAGAAACCCTTCGTTCACCTCATGCCGCCGCACGGTCGCGAACAGGACTTCCCAGAACCCGCCTGCGGCCAGGGTCACAATGTAGATCGGGAAAAAGTAGAGTGCCCCGTGCACCATGTTTGCAAACGGATTGTCCGGGTTAAATCCGATCCCGAAGGCCGCCAAAAGCCAGGCCCGCCAACCCGTCGGCTCAAGCCCCGACCCGATGGCGCTGTTTGCCTGCAAACCGGTATTGAACCAGCCGAACAGGATACAGGGGATCGTTGCGATGACCACATAGGTCATGATCCGCTTCATATCGATATAAGAACGGGCGTGCGGCGCGGCCGTCGTCACGGTCTTGGGCGTGTAGAGAAAGCTCTCCACCATCTCGTACATAGGAAAATACGTTTCCCACTTACCGCCCTTCTCGAAGTGCGGCTCTATCCGATCGAAAAAGCTTCGCAGACCCACGGCCTCAACCCTCCTTCTCGATTTTCGTCAGGCAATCCCGCAGTGCGAAACCGTACTCATATTTCGCCGGACAGGCAAAACCGACAAGGCCCAAATCCTCCTCGTCAAGTTCCAGCGCGCCGAGAGCCTGAGCAGTGTCGGTATCCATAACCAGCAGCGACCGCAACAACTGTGTCGGCAGAAAATCCTGCGGCATGAGTTCTTCGAATGTCCCCAACGGTACCATCGCCCGCCGCCCGCCGTTCATGTTGGACGTCAGCGAGAAGATCTTCTTGCCCAGTGCGGACCCAAGCACGGGCTGCACGGCGTATTTTCCCGGCATCGGTCGGATCCAGCCCATCGGAATTTGCTTCCGATCCTCTTCGATCATCGTGATCTGGCGGGCATAGCGGCCAACATAGGCACTTGCACCCTCACCTGCCCGCCCGCTGAGGATTGAGCCAGAAATCAGCCGCGCCGGTACAGCGGTGTCAATGGTGCCTTCGGTCAATTCCAGCATGGAAGCGCCCATAACCGTACGCACCAGCCGCGGGTTTTGGCACAGCGGTCCGGTCAGGGCGATCACGCGCTCAGGGTCAAGATGACCGCTGATCAACAGCCGCCCGATCGCGATCACATCCTGATACCCCACTGTCCACACGATTTTTTCGGTCGAGGGTGGTTCAAGAAAATGCATGTGCGTTCCAGGAAGCCCCGCAGGATGCGGGCCGGAAAAGGCCGCGCATTCAACCGCGGCAAGGTCAGCCCCGGGAAGATCCGCCCCTGACGCGCAGCATAGATATGTTTTACCGTCGCTGAGGGCGGCTATCGCCTCCAGCCCCTTGGTAAATGCCTCGGGCGCATCTTTGATGACCTCGGCAGGGTCAGCTGCCAGGGGTTCGGTGTCCATTGCGGTAACATAGATCGCCGCAGGCCGCGTTGCCGGGTCGGGTACCTTTGAATAGGGGCGCGCGCGGAACGATGTCCACAGACCGGCAGCGCAAAGCCGCTGTGCAATCCCCTCGGCAGTACTGGCGTCCCCGACCTGCGAAAAATCTACCGGCGCCAAAGGGTCTTCGGTGATCTGGATTTCAATACTGATCAAAGCGCGGCGCGCACCACGGTTGATCGCCTTGACGCGCCCTGACACGGGTGAGGTGATCATAACCTCTGGCGTATCTTTATGGGTAAGGATCGGCGCGCCCCGCGCAACCATATCCCCTTCCTCAACCGCTATTCTGGGCTTTAGCCCGATGTAGTCGGCACCCAGCAGCGCAACGGTGCTCACCGGGGGACCATCGCCGATACCGGGTGCCGGCGCACCCCGCACTGGAAGATCTAGGCCTTTGGTCAATGCGAATTGTTGCACGGTGCTACTGACATTGTTGGTTTGCAGCGGGGACGCGCCGGTGATACTGCTCAAGTGGGTGGCACTGCCAGCCCCAAATCGACCATCGCCGATAATTTGTTGTGTTTTTGACCACTTTGCGCAACACCCGCCCGATATTGATGCTAATCCTACGTCGCATCTTAAACTATGAGGCTCAAGCCGTGCCCGATATTACAGCGTTATCTCGTCGCAGTATCCTCTTTCTTCCACTTGCTCTCGCGGCCTGCAAGCCCGGATCGCCGGTTGTCGAGGTCAGCGGCTCGACAATGGGTACGCACTATGCAGTTGCTGCCATCGATCATGACAGAAAGCTGTCGGGCGGCGATATGAGCAAGGCAATCGAAAGCGCTCTGGCCGATGTTAACGACCAGATGTCCAACTGGCGCGAAGATTCGGAAGTGACGCGCTTCAACACCGACCGGTCCACCGCCGCACTACCGGTTTCATCCGGTTTGGCGAAGGTTGTCGAAGCGGCGCAAGATGTGCATCTGGCGAGCGACGGGCAGTTTGACATCACCTTGGGCCCACTGATCGAGCTTTGGGGCTTTGGGGCGCACGGCAAGGTCGGACAGACGCCGAGTGATGCCGAGATCGCGGATGCGCTTCGCACCACAGGTCAGAGCCGCACCCTACGCGTGGGCAATGGAATGCTGCAGAAGTTGGACCCGGGGACGGCGATTTACCTTTCGGCCATCGGCAAAGGATATGGCGTGGATCGGATTGCGCAGGCCTTGGCGGAGCTGGGCGTTACCGATTATCTGGTTGAGATCGGTGGCGATCTGTATTCTTCGGGGCGCAACCCGGATGGGCTGCCATGGCAAATCGGTATCGAGAGCCCCGACGCCCGCGACCAGAGCCTGCAAAAGATCGTCGGCATATCGAATATGGGCATGGCAACATCGGGCGACTACAGAAACTATTTCGAAATGGACGGGGTCCGCTACTCGCATATTTTGGATGCGCATACCGGGCGCCCGGTCACCCATACCACGGCCTCCGCTACTGTGTTGACGGACAATGCAATGCTCGCTGATGCGTGGGCGACAGCGATGCTGATTCTGGGGCGCGAGCGGGGTCTGCAAATCGCCGAAACCGAGGGGTTGGCGACATTGTTCGTGGAACGCGATCCGAATGCGTCAAATACGGATTTTGTGGCAACAGCCAGTTCGCAGTTCTCAAAGCTTGTGGCCTGATGGTAGGATGAGGCGCTGATGTCGACCTTTGTACTCGCTTTCGGATTGCTTCTTGTCGTCATGCTGGGAATGGCGCTGGGCGTCATCCTGATGGGCAAAACAATCAAAGGCAGTTGTGGCGGTCTGAACGCCATATCCGGCGCGGACCATTGCGTTGTTTGCAAAAAGGAAATCGACCCCGACAGCCCGCTGCGGGATAGGTTGCAGTGCCCACGGGCGCGGCAGATGGTCGGACGGATGGAGCCTGAATAAGGTCGCTGCCGATCCTGCTCATTCCGCCCGGTGGCGCCTTTCCCGAAAGAGCAGGATACTCACATACATTATCCCCGCCAGGAAAAGTACGGCCATGGCATACCATGTGATCGCATACTGAAAATGCGGGTTGCGGAACGTCAGCGTGGTCAGACCGCCGCGTGGCCAAGCGGCCGCTTCCCCCGCATGATCCGCATCAATGAAGTAAGGGAGTGTGTCGTTCAGCCCAGCGTCGCGGGACAGGGCGGCGATATCCCGCGACACCCAACGCCCGGTTTCCGGCGTGTTGGTCTCCAGAAGCGTGCCGTCGGGCTCTGTCAATCGCACCAGGCCCTCCACCCGGACAACGCCCGCTGGATCAGATCGCTCCGACGCGCTGAGCCCGGTCGGGACGAACCCTCGGTTGATCCAGACATGCCCGCGTTCGGTTTGCAACGGGACCATAGACCAGTTACCGGGACCAAGCTCGGTCACCGCCTTGACCTGGCGTGTCAGATCGTGGCGAAATCGTCCGGCCACCGCGACCCTTCTGTAGTTGTGATCCCCTAGGATTGCCGTCGCATCGGGGGGCGATACAGGCGCGGAGTAGGCCCGGGCCTCGACCGTTTCGATGAGCGTGAGTTTCCAGTCCAGCCTCCGGAGTTGCCAGTTGCCCAGACCAACCAGAACCACAAAGATCACCGCAGCCAGCAGCAGGAGCGTCACATCGACCCACACCGGTCGACGCCCCGCCGGGGATGTGCTCACGGCAGGTTACGCACGCGCTCGATCTGTTCATGTGCGGGCATCATGTTTTCATGCAGATGGAACATGACCCAGATAGACCCGGCCAACACGATCACCAGCAGGATGGCCGTAAAGACAAGAGACATCGCCTGCCACCCTTCTTCGGCCTTTACAGTGACGTGCAGGAAGTAGTGGACATGGACCAATATCTGTACAGCACCCATTCCAAAGATCACCACAAGCGCCAGAAGCTGGCTGTCGGTCGCCTCGCCCATCACGATCCAGAACGGTATGACGGTCAGGACGACCGATAGCGCAAAGCCGATTACATAAGCCCGATAGGAGCCGTGGGAGCCGTCTGCCTGGTCGCTCATAGGATCACTCCGGTCAGATAGACAAAGGAAAAGACGCCGATCCAGATCAGGTCCAGAAAGTGCCAGAACAAGCTCAGGCACATGATCCGGCGACGATTTTCAACGGTCAGCCCATGCATCTGGACCTGTGCCAGCAAGACGCACAACCAGATGCATCCCGCCGTAACATGCAAACCGTGCGTGCCAACAAGCACGTAAAAGGAAGACAGGAACGCGCTCGCCATCGGGGTCGCGCCGATGTGCCAGAGGTGGGCGAACTCCCGCACCTCCAACCCCAGAAAGGCCAGACCGAAAAGCCCGGTCACCGCCAGCCAAATAACCATCCCGCGCGTGTTATCCGCCTGCATGTTCAGCATCGCAAAGCCGTAGGTGATGGACGAGAACAACAGCATGAACGTAGCGACCAGGATAAGATCAAGCTCGAAAAGATCAGCTGGCGCGGGACCGGCGGCGTAGTTCTGTCCCACAACGGCATGCACCGCAAAGAGGATGCCGAATATCAGGCTGTCGCTCATCAGGTAAAGCCAGAACCCCAGCATTGTGCCGCTGTCATGCGGGTGATCGTCCGCGTCGGCATGCCCGCCTTCGATCACATGAAAATCCAGGGGAACCTGCTGCGCCGGTTCAGGTCCACGGCTGGTAAGTCCTTGGCCAACACCCGGGTCTGCGGTTGAGCTTGACGTCATTCGGCTGCCCTTGCCAACACGCTGGTCCGCGCCGTCTCGACCTCGCGCACCTCATCGGCGGGGATATGGTAGTCGCGATCATAGTTAAAGGTATGGGCGATCCCGTACACGACCGTTGCCAGAAAGCTGAGAACAACAAGCCACCAGATGTGCCAGACAAATGCAAAGCCCATGACCGTCATCAAACCGGACAACACAGCGCCCGTTGCGGTATATCGGGGCATATGGATCGGCGTATAATCGTCGGTTTTCCGACGGTATCCGCATTGCTTCATATGCGTCCAGGCATCCAGTTCGTACACCCGCGGCGTAAAGGCGAAATTGTAGTACGGCGGGGGCGAGGACGTGGACCATTCCAGCGTTCTGCCGTCCCAGGGATCGCCGGTGGTGTCGCGCAGCTCCTCGCGGTTTCGGATCGATACGAAAATCTGGATGAAAAAGGCGACGATGCCGATGGCAACGAAGGCAGACCCAACAGCCGCAGTAATGAAATATCCGGCATAGACCGTATCTTCGAACTGGCTCAACCGCCGTGTGACGCCCATTAGCCCCAGCACATACAGCGGCATAAAGGCAAGGTAGAACCCGATGATCCATCCCCAGAAGCTGACCTTGCCCCAAAACGGATCCAGCCGGAAACCGAATGCTTTGGGGAACCAGTAGTTGATGCCCGCAAAGATGCCGAACACCACGCCGCCGATGATCACGTTGTGAAAATGCGCGACCAGGAACAGGCTGTTGTGCAGGACATAGTCCGCAGGCGGCACCGCCAGCAGCACACCGGTCATGCCCCCGATGACGAAGGTCAGCATGAAGCCGATCACCCAAAGCATCGGCACCTCATAGCGGATCCGACCCTTGTACATTGTGAACAGCCAATTAAAGAGCTTTGCGCCCGTCGGGATCGAAATGACCATTGTGGTGATCCCGAAGAACGCATTCACGTTCGCGCCCGCGCCCATGGTGAAGAAATGATGCAGCCAGACGATATAGCTGAGGATCATGATGACACAGGTCGCGTAGACCATCGAGGTATAGCCAAACAGCCGCTTACCGGTGAACGTGGGGACCACCTCGGAAAATATGCCGAAGACAGGCAGGGTCAGGATGTAGACCTCAGGGTGACCCCAAATCCAGATGAGGTTCACATACATCATCGGGTTGCCGCCCATCTCACTGGTAAAGAAATGCGTGCCGATGTAGCGGTCGGCGGTGAGCAGCGCGAGGGTCGCGGTCAGCACCGGAAAAGTGGCCACGATCAGTACGTTGGTACACAGCGTCGTCCAACAAAACACCGGCATTTTCATCCACGTCATACCGGGTGCACGCATCTTGACCAGCGTCACAATCAGGTTGATGCCCGACAGCGTGGTGCCGATGCCCGCGATATTCAGCGACCACAGGAAATAGTCCATGCCCACGCCGGGGCTGAATTCCAGTCCGGACAGCGGCGGATAGGCCAGCCACCCTGTGGTGGCGAATTCCCCCACAAACAGCGACATCATGATCAATATCGCGCCCGACACGGTCAGCCAGAAGCTGAAGTTGTTCAAAAATGGAAACGCCACATCGCGCGCCCCGATCTGAAGCGGCATGATGTAGTTCATAAACCCTGTGACGAAGGGCATCGCCACAAAGAAGATCATGATCACGCCGTGGGCGGTAAAAACCTGGTCGTAGTGATGCGCGTCGAGGTACCCGCCGTGTCCTGCCGAGGCCAGCGCCTGATGCGTGCGCATCAAGATCGCATCGGCGAAACCCCGGACCAGCATCACAATTGCCAGGATCATGTACATGATCCCGATCTTCTTATGGTCGATGGTCGTGATCCACTCGCGCCACAGGTAACCCCACAGACGGTAATAGGTGATCGCGACGACTAAGGTGGTTCCCAGGACTACGGTGCCGATCAGCGTCGTAAAGATAACCGGGTCGTAGAGCGGGACCACCTCCCACGTCAGTTTGCCGAAGATCGGGTGCGCCTCGGGCGCTCCGGCGGTCGGGTAGAGCGTACTTGGGTTCGCCATGGCCGTTCAGCGCAGATCGGGCCGCGGGGACGCGGACTGGGTTACATCCTGCGGCGGCAAGAGGCTCACAGCCGCAATAATCTCCTCCGAGCGTTCCTTGAGCGAGGGGCGCAGCATCACAAACAGGGCGCGCGGATCATCGGCCGAACATATGCCTCGGAAGAGCTCGCGGTTGTAAAGACCCGCCACTCCGCCGCCGCCGAGCGCATCGACCATTTGCATGTCGTTGAGGCAAATCTCATCCTCACCCACGCACATGTTGAGGATGCGATCCCAAAGACCCTCTTCGATGCTGTCGAAACGTATGATTGGATGGTTCACGCTCGGTTTATCCAGCGCCACGAACGCGGCACGGTCCAAGGGCCGCGTTTCGGATGCCACGCTGTCGACCCAGTCCTGAAACCCGCCATCATCCAGGGCGTGAAACTTGAACCGCATTTGCGAGAACCCCGCGCCACTGTAGTTCGCCGAGAACCCATCGTAGACACCCGGCGCGTTCATCACCGCGTTCAGTTCGGTCTGCATGCCGGCCATGGCGTAAATCTGACCGGCCAGCGCAGGTACATAGAAGGAGTTCATGACCGTGGTCGAGGTCAACCGAAACTCAATGGGACGGTCGACAATGGCGGCGGCCTCGTTGACGGTCGCGACGCCATACTCAGGGTAGAGGAACAACCATTTCCAATCCATGGCGACCACCTGAACGACCATGGGCTCCACGGTCGGGTCTATCGGCTCCTCAGCCGACAGGCGGCGCAGGGGGTCATAGGGGTTCAGACGGTGGGTCGCCACCCAAGTCAGACCGGCCAGGCAGATGATTATCGCCAATGGGACCGACCACACCACAATTTCAAGACTGATGGAGTGATCCCAATCAGGGTCATATGTCGCGTCGGTGTTTGACTCGCGATAGCGCCACGCGAAAAACACGGTCAGCGCCATGACCGGTAGAATGACGATCATCATCAATACCGTGGCATAGACGATCAGTTCCCCCTGTTGCGCCGCAACGTCACCGGGCGGGTCCAGAACGACCATCCTGCACCCGCTCATTATGACTGCCACTGCCAGCAGCGACACTATTCGGAGGAGCCTCACCACTATGGTCACCATAGATTACGATCCGGTTGCGTGGGTCGAGAACAGGTTGAGTGTACCAGATCTCTCCTGTGATGCCACAATTTACCTCGCCCGGCAGTCGTGATACAACGACTGATAGTGCAGCAAATCGGCGCGGCCGGTGCTGGCACATCTGGTCGACTTTGTGAGCGGGCATCCGGTGGCCGAAACATATTCATCACGATCCCAAACCGTTACCATCGACGAGGTCGTGACCACCGTAATCATGGCCCGCGTTACCGACTTTTTCGGGTTTTTCGTGTATGCCATCGCATCGGCGCTGGTGTTTCCAAGACTGTTTTTTCCCAACTTCGATCCGGTGACTGGAACGCTCTTGTCGTTTGGGGTGTTTTCGCTCGCCTTTCTGGCCAGGCCATTTGCCAGCTTTGCCGGACGGAGTATTCAGCGAAAGATCGGCCGGGCCGGAAAGATCACGCTTGCGCTGATGATCTTCGGCACCTCCACCATGGCGATCGGTATGCTTCCGGGCTACGACAGCATCGGCTGGATCGCACCGGCACTTCTGGCGGCGTTGCGTATCGCGCAAGGGTTGGGACTGGGCGGCGCCTGGGATGGTATAACGATGCGCTTGCAGAACGCGGCGCCCGAACATCGCAAGGGGCTCTACGCCATGGTACCGCAACTTGGCGGACCAATCGGGTTCGGCGTAGCGGCCTCACTCTTCTACGTCCTTACCGGTTTTCTGACGGAGGAGGAGTTTCTGCAGTTCGGCTGGCGCTTTGCATTTTTCGGCGTCATGGCGGTGAATGTTGTGTCGCTGTTCGCGCGGCTGCGTCTGCTGACGGCTGACCTGGGACATGATGACGAGGCGATCCTGCAATCCGCGCCATTCCTTGACCTTATCCGGACCCAGTGGCGGCCGATCTTGTTTTCAACGATGATCCCACTGGCCAGCTACGCCCTCTTCCATATGGTAACGGTGTTCCCGCTGGGATACACCGCCCTGTTCACTGACCGTCCGATCTCGCAGATCATTCTGTTGCAGCTTTTTGGAAGCGTGCTGGCTATCGGCTCGGTCATGCTGTCAGGGATACTGGCCGACCGGTACAGCAAGCGGCGCGTACTTTTGATCAGCACGGGGGCGATTCTGCTGCTGTGCCTGACGATCCAGACACTTGATACCTATCCCGCCATCTACATTCTGTTCGGGTTCTTTCTTTTGGGGCTTGCCTATGGTCAGGCCAGTTCGATTGTGCCCAACCGCTACCCACCAGAATACCGCTATTCCGGCAGCGCACTGTCGACCAATCTGTCCTGGATCGTCGGCGCGGCCTTTGCACCTTTTGTGGGTCTCTACTTGACAGTTCAATTCGGCCTTTGGGCCTCGGCGCTTTACCTGTTGTCTGGGGTGGTCGTCACCTGTGTAGCGCTTTATTTTCTTGAACAGGTGAAACGGGCTACACCGTCCTAAGTGGCAGGAAGCCCAGGGTTAGCAGACATATCGCGGCAAGCGATCCAAACAGCCACAGCTGCCAACGCGGACCTTCGGATTTCCAGATCCGCCGGTACCGGTACCCGGCCAAAACCGCGACAACAAAAAGACCGGTCGCCATGACCGGTGTCAGGTAAAGGTTACTGATCATCACGAGAGGTATTTCCCAAACGGCAAATTCTCCCCTAAGCTTAGACGCACAGCCAGACAAAGTCACTCCAGCAGGGAGGGCATACAGCATGCCAACGTCATACCAAGCCCCGATGCGTGGCGATAAAGAGCGCAAGCGGACAGTGAGCCAGTCGACCAAAAGCAACGTCGGGCAGGACACCGCTACCGTGCGGAAATTGATCGAGGGGAAAGGCGGCGATGTCTTTTCGATCCGACCGCAGGATACGATTGCGACCGCCGTGACGCATCTGCGAGACAAGCGCATCGGTGCCCTGCTGGTCACCGATGCCGCCGGGGAACTTCAGGGCATCCTGTCCGAGCGTGACATTGTGCGAAAACTGGCGGAAACGCCGGGTCAGACACTGCCGCAGCGGGTGGAAGACAACATGACGCGCGAGGTTGAGACCTGTGGGCCGGACGATGCGCTGGTCATGGTTCTGCGCCAGATGACAAAGGGGCACTTCCGCCACATGCCGGTTGTGGACAATGGAAAGCTCTGCGGCATGGTCACGATCGGCGACGTGGTACAATTCCGCCTTTCAGAGCTTGAGCACGAGGCACTTCAGCTTAAGCAGATGATCGTCGGCTGACCTGATCCGCGGTCGCCTTGCGGCACCGGGAGTATCCTCCTCGTTCGACGGAGCGCTTTTTCGCATGAGTTTCGGCCTGCCATAATGGGCCAGCCGCATCTTCCCGCGGGCTGAGCCTGGGATGCCCCGAAGTCATGGATGCCCTTCCCCCCGAAAACACGCTACATTTTGGGCATATGGCGCCCGGTGAAAGGCGCCAACAGGACTTGGGGAGGAGCGCTATGAAGGCGGAATTCGATTATACGGGCTGCAATGTCTTCGTTGTGGGCGGGACCAGCGGTATCAACCTGGGGATCGCCCAGGCCTTTGCCGCTGCTGGGGCGAGGCTGGGCGTAGCGTCGCGCAAACAGGACAAGGTGGATGCCGCCGTGGACCTTTTGTCCACCGAAGCGGGGCCTGCGCTGGGCTACAGCTTTGACGTCCGCGATCCGGCGGCCGTAGAAACGGCCCTCGGGTCATTCGCTGCCGACGCAGGCCAGATCGATGTTCTGGTATCGGGCGCCGCGGGAAACTTTCCGGCCCTTGCCCGCGACCTCAGCCCGAATGGATTCAAGGCGGTGGTCGATATCGACCTGCTTGGCACATTCCATGTGATGAAAGCCGCCTATCCGCATATGAAACGCCCGGGCGGCAGTCTGATCAACATTTCAGCACCCCAGTCGACGGTGCCCATGGCATTCCAGATCCATGTCTGCGCCGCCAAGGCCGGCGTGGACATGGCAACGAAGTGTCTGGCGATCGAGTGGGCACCAGAGGGGCTTCGGGTTAACGGCGTGGTCCCCGGCCCGATCGACGGAACCGAGGGGATGATGCGCCTGGCGCCCAGTGAAAAAGCCCGCGCCGGTGTGGCAAAGAGCGTGCCGATGAAGCGTCTTGGTACGCCCGATGATGTTGCCCGCGTCTGTCTGTTCCTGGGGTCGGAGGCGGCGGACTACGTAAACGGCGTTGTGATGGGCGCGGACGGGGGCTGGTCACTGGCGGGTGCGCCCATGGGGGCCGCGTAGCGCCAGCGGTGACATGCGGAGCAGCGATGGTTCTTGCGATCAGGTCTAGGGACTGAGAAGCTTTCGATAGAGCGGTATCAAAAATGCCTCTGCATCCTCAAACAGACTGTCCATCTTTTCGGGTGAGAGTTCTGAGATCTGCGCCTCGAAATCCGCGTAGTGCTGAGTTGTGGCCCAGATCGAATACATCAGGTGCTGAGGATCCTGGGCCGAGATACGTTCCTCGCTCACCCATCGGGCGATCAGCGCAACCTTGCTGTCGAACACGGATTGTAGGGGTGCGAAAATCTCGTCATGTGCGTGGGGTACACCCATCAGGATCTCGCTCGCGAACAACCGGCTTTCGCGGGGAAACTTCCGCGACATTTCCAGCTTTCGCTGAACATAGGTGCAAAGCTCCTCGACCGGATCAGCGGCATCCGCAATCATCTGAAGCGGACCCAGCCAGAGCATTATGGTTGAGCGCAGTACCTCTTTATACAGCGCTTCCTTGTCGTTGAAATAATACAGCACGCGGGGCGTCGACATTCCGGCGGTTTCGGAAATCAGATTGATCGACGCGCCGCGATATCCGAACTTCGAGAAGACTTCGAGTGCGGCCGCCAAAATGGTCTCGCTCCGCTCGCGTTGAATGCGGGTGGATTTCTTTTTGACATTGGAAGTTGTCATATCACGTACGAACGGCCGCGCCCCCGTGGACGGACCGCCTTGTCCTGAGCGGCCCGCGGGTGCTGCGCGGCAAAAGCCCTTCAGCTGAATTTGGGAATGATGGTGTTGCCGTACTCCGCGATAATGTCCTCTTCGTCACCGTTATCGAGGTAGATATTGAACTGTGTCACACCCACCGACTGCAGTTCATTCAGCTTCGCGATGTGGTTCTCGGGCGTACCAAGCACGCTGAAGCGGTCAATAATGTCGTCGCTGATGAAATCCAGATAAGGATTATCGCTCTGACCATGCTTGGAATAGTCATACCCTTTGCGGTCCTTGACATACTCAGTGAGCGAAGCGGGGATATCTTCCCGGTCGGTCCCGTATTTTTCGACGATATCTGCCACGTGGTTGCCAACCATTGCGGGGAACCACCGCGTCGCCTCGCGGCAGGTTTCCATGTCCCCAAAGAATGCCGGTGCCGCGGACATGACCCGATAGTTCGACATGTCACGTCCGGCCTCCTTACCTGCGGCCATGGCCTGCCCGATCAGCCACTTGCAGATGGACGGCTCTGCAATCTGCAGGATCAGTCCATCCCCCATGCGACCGGCAGAGTTCAGTGCCTTGGGGCCATAGGCGGCGACCCAAACCGGTAGTTCGTACCCCACCGCCCAGGGGAACTGGATCGGATTCGGCACTTCGCCGTAGTGCCGTTCTTCCCCGCGCACCAGACCTTTGACGACCTCAATGAACTCATCCATCCGGGCAAGGGTTGATGGCTTGCGTCCCATCACACGAACCGCGCTGTCGCCGCGCCCCACGCCGATGTCAAAGCGCCCGCCGGACTGAAATGCCAGTGAGCCGAACAACGACGCGGCCGCCGACCATTCGCGCGTGTTCGGATTGGTCACGCAGGGGCCAAACCGCATGTTCTTGGTGTGCTCCATGCACATGGCCATTGCCGGATAGCTTTCCCGCCACAGGATATGGCTGTCATAGAACCAACAATAGGTAAAACCTGCGTCCTCGGCCTGTTTGACGAGTTTCCGCGCGCGGTCGGGCTCCATGAACCCTTTGAACGTAATGCCGAATTCCATAGTATCCTCCCGTTTAGGTCAGTGGTCTGGCGCCCAAATGCGAATACCCGCATGGCTAAAGGGCACGGCTTTGGAGATGTTGATCCGGATCAGAATGGGTGTGATCGCCTCGATACAGCGCGCCGCGGAGGCATCCCCGGCATTGTAGGCCTGAACGCCCAGCGTGCCGACAAGCTCCATAACCTTTTTGCGCGCGTCCAGCTTGTTTCCGCAGATCAGGACGTCACAGTTGATGTCCCACTCCAGCTGGTTGAGCGTATGTGCCGAGACATTGTGCAGGGCACCGATCACCGGGATCTCCGGCCCCAGTCGCGCCTGGGCGGCCTCGGTTGCGGACCCTTCCGGCGGCATATCCACTTTTTTCGGGTCGCCCTCTGATAGCGGTACAACGATGTCCACCAGGATCTTCTCACTTAGCCCGTCGCTGATGGCGTCCAAGGTCGCGTTGTGGCCCGACCAAGGAACTGCGAGGATCACGAATTCTGTCGCCGCGGCGACGGCCGCCAAATTGTCGTGTCCGCTGATCGCGGCACTTCCGGCTGGAAGCTTGGCGCTGAGGTCACTGGCGATCTGTGCCGCACGGCCGCTGTCGCGCGAGCCGATCGCAATGGGTATCCCTGCCCGGGCGAAGCGCAAGGCAAGCCCGCGTCCCTGGGGCCCTGTTCCACCAATAATCGCGACTGTCATCTGAACATATCCTCCTGACTGGCCCGAATAATGTGCTGAGCGCTGGCATCTTCCTGCGGTGACCAGTTGAGCCCGCGAAAGCACACCAACGGTGTTCGGGCGGCCTTGCGCACCACAAGCCCCGAGGCGGCAGCGATCTCATCGGCAAGGGCAGGTTCGGTCACAGCCAAGGGCCGCCCCCAAGCGTCACTGGTACCGACCTCGGACGCCAGGGCGGGTACGCGGTAAAGACCAATCGCAACATTCACTTGGCCCAGCCGCCAGGGCCGCCCAAAGGTATCGGTTACAACTACCCCCAACGCACACCCGAAGCGGGCCTCAAGCTGTTGACCAAGCGCCCGCGCGCTGTGGTCCGGATCGCGTGGCAGCGTGATCACGGTGTTGGCACCTTCGGCATTGGACTCGTCCACCGCCGCATTTGCTGAAATGAAACCCAGCCGGTGTTCGCAGATCAAAGTGCCTTCGTTCTGTTCGGGCCGCTTGAAGGACCGGACCACGCGCCTGCTCTCACCCAGTACCACTTCCACCTTGGCGGGGTTCTTGTTCAGTGCGGTGGCAAGCTCCTGCGCCCTTGGCGACGGTGTGACCGCATTCAGGTCGATGACATTGCCCTCTGCCTTGGATACGACCTTATGGGCCACGGCAAGAATATCACCGTCTACCAATCCTCCGGTCCGTTCGACGCTGTCCCCAAGGATACGCGCAAGATCATCACCCGGGGCGATAGCGGGCACATCCGGAATGGCCGCGATACTGACCAGCGCCTTCATGGCTCGCCCAACTGGTTGCACAGCTCAGGAAAGGCGATCATGGCCTTCTCCAAACAGTTTGACGTATCGATGTCGAACCTGAGGCTTTCAAACGGCAGGATACGCGGGGTGAGGCCGGCCTGTTTCGCATTCCTGATATGAGCTGTCGCTGATCGTGGTCCGTAGGCAAAGCGGATTGCCGTCGGCGGAGAGACCAGAATGGCATTGGTCCCAAGATCAGTTGACGGGCAGATGGCGGCATCGGCGGGGCAGCCGATGAACTCCGCCAGATCCTGTGGCCTGGGGTTGGCCAGGTCCGCAGGAATGACGCAAAATCGCCGATACCCGCGGGCCGCCGCCCAGGCCGCGGCACGGGTTGCTGCAGCGCTCAACTCCGCCACCGGACCTTCGTCCAAAACCGACACTCCGGCACTGTCGGCCATGGCGGTGACCTGTTCGCTCCCCGTCACCACAACAAGATCAAATTCCGCAAGCCTCTGCGCCTCCCGCAGAAGCTCAAGCGTCCGTTTGAACAGATACCGGGCCAACGCGTGACGCGCTTCGGGCGCCATTGCATCGCTGAGGCGTGTCTTGGACCGCGCCGGGTCCTTCATCGGGACGGCGACCAGGCAATCCGCATGTACCATGGACCCTGTCACGCCGCCCTGCCTTCCTGAATGGTCCGAAAATGATCCAGGATTTCACGGGCAAGACGCGTCTTGGCCACGCCATCGGGCATCACAATGTCTCGGCACACCGGGGTCATACCGCATGCGGCAACCTCTTGGGACAACTCCTGATCTGCGTGGTCTATGAACAGGACCTCCGCCAACCCGGCATATCGTTCCGCCACCCCCACGACGTCGGCGCGCAGGCCCATAGCCCGCATCATGCGATCGGCAGGCCCTTTCACCACCTTTCCCGCGATGAGTGGGGAAACCGCGAAAACCGGCGCCTTGGAGCGTTTCAGATTCTCCGAGATCCCCACAATGTCCAGTATCGGCGCAACGCTCACCAAGGGGTTCGACGGGGCGATGACTATCAGATCGGCCTCCAGCAGCGCCGATATCGCCTCGATGTTCGGGCGCGCCGCTTCAATGCCCTCGTAGCGCAGGGCCAGAACCTCAGGCTCGCAGCGCTCACGCACGAAATACTCCTGGAATGTCAGCCAACCGTTTGACGTTCTGACGCGGGTTTGCACCCGGTCGTCGGTGGGCAGGTACAGGGTGGCGCGAACACCGACACCGCTCGCGATATCCTGAGCGATGTCCTGCGGCCTGTCCCCGCGTCGCAGCCGCTCCGTCCGGTAGATATGCAGCCCAAAGTCCCGATCGCCCAGGAACATCCAGGTTTCCGCGCCCAGGTCTGACAACACAGAAAGCGCGCGTCCGGCATCATCATCCACCCCCCAACCCTGCTGCCGGTTTATCCGCCCCGAGAGGGTGTAGATCATCGTGTCCACATCGGGCGAGACCCAAAGACCGTGAAACGCCTCGTCATCCGCAACATTGCAGATGATCGACAGGTCGACGCCCTCCAGCGAGGCGAGACCCTCGGCCATCTTGGCGCCGCCGACGCCACCGGCAATCAGCGTGACCTTGGTCTGGGTTCTCATGGGCCAACCTTGGGGAACATCTTAAGGAAATCCAGCGGATCGCCCGTATGCCGCGCGACGAGTGGCGTGATGTCATCGGGATCGTGGTCGTCGAAGACATCAATGATCTGATAGATCGTGTTGCGGCGCACCGGAACACGGCCTGCCGAGCGGATCAGATCCACCAGCTCTTTGGCGGTTATCTCCTGACCATGCCGCGCACCCGCCGCGCGCGAGATGCTTTCGTTCATCAACGTGCCGCCCAGATCGTTAACGCCCTGGGACAGCATCTGCCGAGCGCGCTCTGCGCCAAGCTTGGTCCAGCTGACTTGAATGTTGTCGATATGCCCATGCAGCATGATGCGTGATACCGCGTGCATCAAATCGACCTCAGAGTCCGTAGGCCCCGGCCGAACCTGCCCCGGGTTCTGCGTATAGAGCGGCGAGTCGGTGTGTACAAAGCTGAGCGGGACCAGTTCTGTGAAGCCGCCCGTTTCGCGCTGGATGTCACGCAACAGCGCAATGTGGTCTGCCCAGTGCTCGGGTGTATCCACATGGCCATACATGATTGTCGCCGTGGTCGGGATCCCGACCTCGTGGGCGGTGCGGATAATCTCGACCCATTTCTCGGCACTCAACTTGTTTTTGGTGAGCGTGCGACGCACATCGGTATCGAGGATTTCAGCGGCGGTTCCGGGCATTGACCCCAGACCACAGTCCCGTAGTTCGGTCAGAAACGACCGATATGACATTTTGGTTTTTGCCGCGCCGTACCAGATTTCAAAAGGCGAGTAGGCATGAATATGCATGCCTGGCAACGCAGTCTTTATAGCCAGAACGATATCACGGTAGTAGGTCCCAGGCATATCAGGATGCAGGCCACCCTGAATACACACTTCCGTTGCGCCGCGATCCCAGGCCTCCTGTGCGCGGGCGACGACATCCGCAAGCTCAAGCCACTCGGCCCGTTCGTCTTCCTTGCGTTTGGCAAAGCCGCAGAAC
>JBCCYF010000020.1:0-53980 GCA_039190275.1 Pseudomonadota bacterium
AGTATCAGTAGAAAGTACGGTGTGGACCCGGCAAAAATCATGCCCAGCGTTGCGCCCGCGTCTGGAACAGCACCTTTCACGGTATAGACCAACAGCCCGAAAGGCGGCGTGAGCAGCCCCGCCTCGATCACCAGGATGCCGAATATCGCGAAGGCAAGGGGGTCAATACCCAGCGCCAGCGCGATCGGGGCAAAGATCGGAACCGTCAGCAGGATGATCGATACGCTGTCGATCAGCATACCCATGATGATCCAGATCACCATCATCAGCGCGATGATCATCCACGGGTCCGCCCCCAGGCCGAAAAACAGCCCCTGAATAAAGTTAACTGCTCCCCCCAGCGCCAAAAGGCGCGAGTACATCTGGGCGGTAATCAGCAAAAACATGATCGGGGCGGTTGTACGCCCCGCCTGAAAAATCGCCTCGACGATCTGCGGCCACCGCATGCCTTTGATAATCCCGATCACCAAGGCGCCGATGGCGCCAAAGC
This sequence comes from Pseudomonadota bacterium, assembly GCA_039190275.1. Classification (GTDB taxonomy): domain Bacteria; phylum Pseudomonadota; class Alphaproteobacteria; order Rhodobacterales; family Rhodobacteraceae; genus Halovulum. Next base: position 491 of record JBCCYF010000020.1, read on the forward strand.
CCGCGGCCTCGGTTGGGGTGAACACGCCCGTCCAGATCCCACCGATCACAAGCAGGATCAGCGCCAGAATGCCCAGACCGCCGATCAGTTCCGAGCGGACCTCCTTGGCATCCAGCGCAACCAACGGTTCCTCGAACGCGGGTGCGATGTCGGGGCGGTGGATAGCAGCGACAATGACATACCCCGAGAACAAAAGTGCCAAAAGAACCCCAGGCACAACCCCGGCGATGAAAAGCGCGCCCACGCTCATCTCGGTCAGGATCGCCCAGACGATCAGCAAGACCGAAGGGGGGATCAGCATACCCAGACAGGCGGAGCCCGCGACCGCACCGAGCGCAAATGTCTTTTTGTATCCGACTTTGTTCATCTCGGGGTACGCAATGCGCGAAAACGCCGCCGCGGCTGCAATCGAAACACCGGTCACGGCCGCAAAAACAGTGTTGCCGGCGATCGTGGCAATCGCCAGCCGACCGGGAAGACGCCGAAGGGTCCGGTCGCAGATCCGGTACAGATCCGATGCTGCCCCCGATCGCGATATGAAATCGCCCATCAGTACAAATAGCGGGATCACCGCAAAGACATCCTTGCGAACCGCCTCATACGCGGTGTTTCCAAGGATCGACACGGCGGCCTCGAAACTCCCCAGCATCAACCAGACGCCCAGCGCCGAACACACCGCCAGCGCGATGCCGATATGGGTGCCCAGCAGGATCAGCAGGATCAGCAGACCCAGCATCCACAGGACGATGTCACCGCCCATCTGCTGCGCCCTTTCCAACAGTGCTGAGCGCGCCGGGGGCCTCCACATCGTCGATCAGCTTGCCCCGCCAGTCCAGCCAGATCATCGTGAGATAAGCCCAGCCGCCGAAGGCCGACATCACCAGTACGACACCCCGCACCGGCCAGGTCGGCACGCGCAGGGATCCTTCGCCCTCATACTCTCCGATGCGATAGGCGTCCTGAAATGCGGGCCAGGTGCTCCAGATCAAGCCCAGAAACACGACCAGGCCTAAAGTCGCGCCGACGGTTCTGAGCACGCGGCGCAGAAAAGGCGGCACCGCATCCGCGAAAATCGATGTGCGCAGCATGGACCCGGAATAGATCGCAAGAGGCACTTGCAAGAAGGTGATCGTGACAACCGAGTTTTGCAGGATTTCCTTGGTTCCGGGGATCGGCTGATTAAAGACGCCGCGCCCGACAACATCCCCGAATATCAACACCGCAAGCGCCAGTGTCCAGAAAGCCGAAAACAGATGCACGACCCGCGTGAAGCCTATTGTCGCGCGCATTAACGCTTACTCCCTAACGTTGGTCCGGTATGCTCCGGACTTGGACACCGTTGTCAACGCTACTGGACGGCCGGTCGAGGTCAAGACAGAAATTTAGCAATCGATAAATAAGCCGGCCAAAACCCCGCCGACGCTTGACCGGCACAGGAATATATGAGGAAATGGCGCGAGTTTAGCGGTCGATAAATAAGAAAACACGCCGTTTTACCGCAGCGCGCACCGGGTAGACGGGCCGCACTAGGATCAATGCGCCACTGGCGTAACTGGGAGGGAATAGGAATGAAAAACTCTGTCATTGGACAGCTCGGCGCAATGGCACTTGCCCTGACGACCGTCGCGGCAACAGCAGCCGGTGCCGAGAGCATTACCTTGCGGATCGGCGCGGGTCATCCGAACGGACCGGCGGTCTATGTTGCAGATGTGGCCGATCACTTTGTGCCGGAGGTCAAGCGACGCGTCGCCGAAGAGACCGAACATACCATCGAGTTTGTCGAAGGCTACGGCGGGGCCATTGCGGGGGTGGCCGAAACCCTCGAGTCCGTTCAAAACGGCATCCTGGACATCGGTGCGTATTGCATCTGTTTCGAACCCGCAAAACTGTTCCTGCACAACTTTCCATACTATGCGCCGTTCGGCCCGCAGGACAGTGTGCAGCAAATGGAAGCGACGCGCGCAGTCTATGATCAAGTACCCTGGCTGACCGAACAGTTTGATGGGGAGTATGGACAGATACTGCTGGGCCTGCACGGATGGGACAATTACCACCTTGGAACAACGGATCCATGGGAAACGATCGAAGACCTCAAAGGGGTGAAGATCGGCGGGGCCGGACCCAACCTCCCCTGGCTCGAATTTGCCGGGGCGGTGCCGGTTCAGTCGACTTTGCCAGACGGATATCTTTCCCTGCAAACAGGTGTTTACAACGGCTGGCTCATGTTCCCGTCAGCCTATCTGGGATTTAAGTTTTACGAACCCGCACCAAACTACACATTGATCGGATTCGGTGCCATGGGTGTGAACGCCCTTACCATGAATACCCGCAGTTTCAACCGCTTACCGGAAGATGTTCAGCAGATCATCGTTGAGGTTGGTCAAAGCTACGAGGCACAGGCCGGAAACTCGCTGAATGCGCGTCAGGAAACCGGCCTTGAGGGTTTGGCCGAGGTCGGCGCCAACATCCAGGAACTGGGCGAGGATGCGCGAGCCGGTTGGGCGGCATCGCTCGCCGATTTTCCTGGGCAGCAGGCGGTTGAGGCGGACGGCCGCGGCATGCCGGGTACCGAGGTGATGAAAGCCTACCTCGCAGCAGTGGCCGAGACCGGGTATGATTGGCCGTTCGAGTATGCCGTCGAGTGACGCCGGTCTCTCAAGATGCGCCGACACGGAACGGCGCGTCTTGAACGCCCCGACTATAGCCCGGGCTAAAGGGCGCGCATGTCGCTAGGCGAGCGCATACCGTATCAGGCCATCGTGGACCGCCCACGCCTGCATCTGCCGGGCGGCGCCAGGATCGCCGTCTGGATCATCGTGAATGTCGAAGAGTGGCGTATCGAAAGACCGATGCCGCGCACCATACTGCCGCCACCCATGGGGGAGCCGCTGCTGCCGGATATTCCGAACTGGAGCTGGCATGAGTACGGCATGCGATCGGGTTTCTGGCGGCAGTATGCGGCACTGGCCACGCGGGAGCTCCCGGCCACTCTGGCCATCAACGGTGCGGTCTGCGACCGGTACCCCCGTGTTGCCGAGGCGGCGCTGACAGCCGGGTGGGAGTTCATGGGACATGGCTATAGTCAGGGGCCGATGCATCGCCTCGAACACCAGGGCGAGGCCATTGCAGAAGCTCTGCATCGGATTCGTACGTTCTCGGGGCAACCGGTGCGCAGCTGGGAAAGCCCTGGTCTGACTGAAACGGGCGAAACCCTGGACCTGTTGCGCGCCAATGGCGTGGAGTTTGTCGCCGACTGGGTGATTGACGATCTGCCGCAGGATATCGAAACCCCCTCCGGCACAATCACGACCCTGCCCTACACGGTCGAAACCAACGATATCGTCGTGCACGCCTTGCAGGGCCATTCGGCCGAAGAGTTTCTGCGCCGGGGCCGCGCACAATTCGACCGCCTCTGGTCCGAGGGCGCGGAAAATGCGCGGGTGATGGCCATTTCCGTGCATCCATACATCACCGGTGTGCCACATCGTATCGCTGCTCTCGAACGGCTGCTGGACCACATTATGGCGACCGAGGGAGTTGTCTGGATGACAGCCACGGAGATCGGAGACTGGTACCGGCAGCAGATCGAAGCATTGCCGAGCTGACCTGGTTCAGACTATGCCAAGCGCCTTTAGAATCCGTTCCGGCGTCATTGGCATATGCCAAATCTCGGCCCCGAGCGGATGCAAGGCATCATTGACCGCATTCAGGACCGCTGCGGGTGCGCCACCTGTCCCTGCCTCGCCTGCCCCTTTGGCACCCAGTTGCGAGGTTCCGGTCGGCGTCTCGATATGAGCAACGGTGACATCTGGCATCTCATACGCCATGGGAACCAGATAGTCGGCCATTGTGGCATTCTGCATTTGGCCCTGATCGTCATAAATGCACTCTTCAAAAAGGGCGCCGCCGATCCCCTGGATCACACCACCGCGGACCTGTTCGTCGACCAGGCGCGGGTTGATGACGCGGCCGCAATCCTCAACCACCCAGACATGCAAGACCGAGACGATGCCCGTGTCGATGTCCACCTCAACCTCGGCCGCCATGGCGCCATTGGTAAAAACGAACGGCATGCCTGTGACACGAAAGTGCCGGGTTGCGATCAGTTCGGGTGTAGAGTCCGCCGGCAACTCGTTGCCGCGGTAGTAGACGGTTCGCGCCAGTTCAGACAGGGCCATGCGCGGGCCGGATGCGTCAGCGATGTGCCCGTCGGCGATATCCAGTTCCGCAGCTTCAGCTTGCAGTAGAGTAGCCGCGACCTCCACGACCTGTGACTTCAGGGCCAGCGCGGATTGCAGCATAGCCTCACCCCCGATGCCCGCCCCGCGCGAGGCCCATGTCCCACCGCCATATGGCGTGGTCGCCGTGTCTCCGGTGGTTACCCGCACACGTCCCAGTGGAACGCCAAAGGCGTCGGCCGCGATCTGCGCAAGCACCGTGTGGGTCCCCTGCCCCTGCTCGGTCACCGAGGCGCTGATGTGTAGCGCCCCACTGGCATCAAGCCGTGCCGTGGCTCCATCCTGCGCCGCAATCGGCGCCCCACCGATGCCGTAGAACATCGGCGAGGGGTTGGTCACCTCAACCATCGAGACCAGGCCCAGACCGCGGTACACACCCTCCTTGCGCAGCGCCGCATGCGCGGCACGTTTGGCCGGAACATCCAGCATAGTGGTCAGACGGTCCAGCGTGGCATGATGGGACAGATCGGCCAGGGGCAGGCCCGAGGCGGTCTTGACGGGGTAGGCATCGTCACGGATGAGGTTTCTGCGGCGCACCTCGACGGGGTCAAGGTTCAGTACCCGCGCGGCGTCGTCCAAAAGCCCGTCACACACCGCCATTGCGATGGGATGACCCACGGCACGGTATTGGCACATCATGTTCTTGTTCTGAAACACGACCCGCGCGCGGGCGCGGTAGTTCGGGATCACATAGGGTGCTCCAGTCAGGTTCAGCACCTGATTGGCCTCAATCGCCGAGGTGCGGGGGTACATGGAGTAAGGGCCAATGCCAGTCAGGTCGTCGATGACCAGCGACTGAACATGGCCCTCGGCGTCGACGGACAGCCGGGCGGACACCGTGTGATCGCGGGCGTGTATGTCACTGAGAAAACTCTCGTTCCGATCCGCGACAAACTTGACAGGTCGCCGCAGCAGCCGGGCGGCAACAGCGCAGGCAACCTCGTCCCCATAGGTGTGGATCTTGATCCCGAACGAGCCGCCGACATCGCGCGCGATCACCCGGACATCGGCCTCGGCCATGCCCAGATGCTTGGCCAGCACCGCCTGCATCATATGCGGGGCCTGACCCGAATAGTGAAAAGTAAGCTGGTCTTCCGAAGGATCGTATTCGAACAACGCCGCGCGCGCCTCAAGTGTCACACCGGTGTGCCGCCCAAAGCGAAATACCTGTTCCACTGTCGTATATGCGGGGTTGTCGAATGCCGCATCGGGATCGCCTGCCTCGACCGTTTTTTCCCACGCCAGGTTTGACCCCAGATCGGGATGGATCACCGGCACATCGGGGTCGAGGGCGGTTTCCATATTGCACACTGCCGCCAAGGGCTCGTAGTCCACAAGGACCTGGTCAACCCCGTCTTCGGCCTGCGCCCTGCTGTGGGCGACAACCATCGCAACCGGCTCGCCTTGCCACCGCGCACAGTCAACGGCCAGCGGGTATTGCGGCGCGGACCGCAGTCCCGCCAGATGGCTCAGAACGCCGACGTAGGGGGTGACATGTGCCGCTATGTCGGCCCCGGTATACACTGCGAACACACCCTCGACCAACCGGGCAGGCGCTACATCTATGCCAAGGATGCGCGCATGCGCATGCGGCGATCGCACAAAGGCGGCATGCAGCATCCGCGGCGGTGTCATGTCGTCCACGAACCGCCCGCGCCCTTGCAGCAGACGGGCGGCGTCGGGCCGTTCTACGGCGCGGCCGATCAGGGTATCGGGGCGATCAAACGCATGGGCCGGTCCGGTCATACGCTCCCCCGTTCCGCAACATCGCAGATCGCATCCACAATGGACTGGTATCCCGTGCAGCGGCAGTAGTTGCCCGAGATATGGGCGCGGATCGCCTGCCGATCCGCTGTGCCTCCGTTTTCGAGGTACTCCAGCGCGCTGGCGATCATACCCGGTGTGCAGTAGCCGCATTGCAGCGCGTTGCGGGCAGCGAAGGCGGCACGCAAGCTTTCGCCGCGCCCGGTTTCAGCCCAGCCTTCGACGGTGGTGACCTGCGCCCCCTCGGCCTGGACCGCCAACATCAGACAACCGCGCACCATTGCACCGTCGACCTCCATCGTGCAGGCGCCGCATACACCATGCTCGCACCCAACATGGCTGCCGGTCAGCCCCAGGGGTCCGCGCAGAACATCGATCAGGTTTGACCGGACCGGAACCGTGACGGTATGCGCCTCGCCGTTTACGGTCAGTGATATCGTCTGCTGCACCGCCATCATGCAAGCCCGTTGAACGCACGCTTCAGCACGACACCGGCCAGGTGCCGCTTCATCTCGGCGGACGCATTCAGGTCCCCCTCGAAAGGAAGGGTCCGCAGATGCTCAAGGGCGGCCTGGTCCATGCCGCGCGTCGCCAGCGCCTCCTCAAGCCCGGGCGCCCGAAGCGCACGATCAGCCACCCCGAAAAAAGCGACGCGCGCGCCGGCCTCGCCGACGGTAAGCGCAACACCCGCCATGGCGTAGTCCCCGTGGCGCCTGGCGACTTCGGCAAAGCCTGCCCGGCATGGCTGGACCGGTATCCGGATCGCAGTGACGATCTCGCCATCATCCAGATCGGTTTCATAAAGCCCGACAAAGAAGTCATCTGCCGCGATATGCCGACGTCCGTTACGCCCGGCCACTTCGATCTCGGCGTTGAGTGCCAAGAGTACAGCAGGCACTTCCGCGGCCGGATCAGCCAGGGCGACTGATCCGCCAAGCGTGCCGCGGTTCCGGATCGCCGCATGCGCAACATGGGGAAGCGCAAGCCTCATAAGGGGCGCGTGCCGGGCCACCAGGTCATCACGCATCAACGCCGAATATCGCGTCATCGCCCCGATCTCGAGCCAACCGTCGCGCAGTGCGACACCGCTTAAACCCAGCGCGCCCAGATCGACCAGAACCTCGGGCGCCGCCATTCTGAGGTTCATCATGGGGATCAGGCTTTGGCCCCCCGCAAGAAGCTGCACATCGCGGGTGTCATCGGCCAGCAGTGCAAGGGTCGCCTCCAGGGTCTCGGGGCGTTGATACTCAAAGTCGATCGATTTCATCCGGAACCTCAACCAGAAACTCTTGCGTCCTAATTTATCGATCTATAAATAACTTACCAGCGTCGTTCAGCAAGGGGAAAGCGCAGTGGTCACTATCAAACAGAAAACCAAAACACCGATGAAGATCTCGGCAGTGGGCGAAACCCATGCCCGCTCGGTGCTCAAGGTGAGAGACGTGACCGAGGTCATCGACGAGCCTATTGAGCGCGGCGGGACGAACAAAGGCGCGACACCGACCGAAACGCTTATGGCAAGCCTTATCGGATGTACGAATGTTATCACACAGCGGATCGCCCATCACATGGGTGTCAAAACCGGTATCATGGGTATCGAGCTAAGCTGCATTCTCGACCGGCGCGGCGTGTGGTTGCAAGAAGAGATCGACGTCCCCTTTGAGGATGTTGTCATGGACATCACCCTGGAAACGGACGCAACGCCCGAGCAAATGGAGGCGATCAAGGTCGATCTTTCCAAATACTGCCCGATTGAAAAGGTCATCGGCGGTGCAGGCACCAAGATCACAAAGAACTGGACGGTCGTCCCGATCCCGGCCTGATGCATCCGCGCCTAAGGCACATCCCGAACACCGTATTAGGGATCAGTTTCGAATAGGGGCGAAATTCTGCGCTAAGGCAGCGTTCCTCTCTGCGGTATGGAAAATGGCGGCTCTGAGCCCAAAGTACCTAATGCTGCATAGCGCCCGAACGGTTGCTTCTCGCTCGTCAGTCGCTTGCCATACCGGCAATCATCGCGCCAAGCGCGACAAGGTGGACAAGCATGAGCGCTTTGTCATTCCACAGCGCGCCGACCGCGAACCACCCCACGACACCCACAAGAAACAGGTAGAGGTTCCAGGGTGTCCAACCAAACCCCGTCGCGGTGTATCCCAAAATCTGAATGGCGGATGCGCCCCACTTCACGGCGAAGACAAGGCGCTCGCGCGGTGATACAAGGGCCAAGGTGTCATACGGCACGGGTCAACCCTCCGTCGATACGTAGGTTTTGTCCCGTCATGTAGCCGCCATCGTCCGAGGCGAGCCAAGAAATCAGAGAAGACACTTCCGAGGCGAAACCGTAGCGCCCCATGGGAATGCGCGCTTTGCGGTCTTCGGTTTCGGGCAGGCTGTCGATGAAGCCAGGAAGGACGTTGTTCATGCGAATGTTCTCTGGCGCATATTTATCCGAATAAAGCTTCGTGAATGCGGCAAGCCCAGCCCGGAAGACACCCGATGTTGGGAAAAGAGGGTCTGGTTCGAAGGCCGCAAAGGTTGAGATATTGATGATTGATCCGCCGCCCTGCGCCTGCATTGTTGGTGTGACAAGCCGTGTCGGGCGGATCACATTCATAAGATAGACTTCCATCCCTTGATGCCAGTCGTCGTCGCTGATTTCGAGAACCGGTCCTTTTGGCCCGTGGCCAGCAGAGTTCACCAAAACATCGATACGGCCCCAACGATCCTTCGCACCCTCGACCAAGGCGTTCAGTGCTTCCTGGTCAAGGTTAGACCCAGTCACGCCAAAGCCGTCAAGTTCGTCGCCGAGCGCCTCACCTTTACCAGATGAAGACAAGATGCCGATTCTGAAGCCATCTTCTGCGAGTTTGCGGGCAGTATCCGCACCCATCCCGCTGCCACCTGCAGTGATAAGAGCTACTTTTTCTACTGTCATATCGAGCATCCCTTCATTGTTGAGGCATACATAACACCACCTTGAGAAATGCTCGACTGAGAATTGATGTTCTTTGGCAGTAGAAATATTATCGCAGCATGACTGAACTTCCGCCCCTCAATAGTCTGCGTGCTTTTGATGCAGCAGGCCGCCGCCTTAGTTTCCGGGCAGCCGCTGATGAGTTGGGTGTAACACAAGGGGCCGTGGCACAGCACGTGCGCCAACTCGAAGCGCATCTTGATGTCATGTTGTTTGAGCGTGTTCCGAAGGGTCTTGCATTCACATCGGTCGGGCGCAGCTATCACAGTAGGATCGCGGGGTTCTTCGCTGACCTTCGAACCGCAACGGCAGAGTTGAAGCCCGAGCCGAACAAAGTCGTCATTAGCGTCACTCCGACCTTTGCGGCGAAATGGTTGATCCCGAATTTACCAGACTTTACGGCTGCATACCCGAGCATTGATTTGCGGATCATGGCCACCGAAAGAGTTTCCAGCTTCCACAGTGACGGGATAGACCTTGCTGTTCGCCAAGGATCGCCGCCGTTTGGCGCGTCCTTGGACGTGACGCTTTTGTTCAGGCAATCGCTTATTGCGGTTGCAGCACCAAGGTTTGCGGACAAAAATAGTCATTCGCATGATCCAGAAACACTCGCAAAACTGCCAAAGGTCCATGACACCCACGACCTCTGGCAAAGTTACCTCGCGCATTTGGGCGTAAAGGAGCAGTCTCATCGTCACCTTCATCTAAGCCAAACGTCTCTGGCAGTAGATGCCGCTATCGCCGGACAAGGTGTGGCCTTAGTAAGTCGGTTTCTGGTAGCGCATGATCTCGAAGCCGGACACTTGGTAGAGGTTGGCGCAGCCTGGGACGCAGGCGGAAATGATTTCTATGTCCTCATGCCACGAACGGCCAAACACAATAAGACGGTTGTGAACGTGGTGATGTGGCTTACGGCGTGCTCCGCCGAAGAGACCTGATTGCCCTTGAACTATGAGCGGTCATTCAGACCATGCCGACGAATGTCTTCTCTGCGAAGAGGTGGATGTCAAACTGGCGTACAGGTGGTTCTGCAGGCTCGACCCGACTGGCTCTGGCCAAAAACGCTCCCAGTTAGATCAAAGGCTTACCAAACGGATTATCCGGCAAGTTCAAGGGGGGCAGAAACCCCCAAATTTCGTTAGCGCAGGATTTCGCCCCTATCCGCAACGGAGCCATACTAAAGCGTTTGACGAGTGATCTGAAGCATCACGCGTCACCTAACGCGTTGAGATCTTCAATTTCAGGCAGCGTTAGGTGATACAGCTTTTCGCATAACGCTCTAGTCTGCATCGCCGTCTTGTTTTCCCAGCTGAGCGAACAGCGTTTCCAGTGACGTGCGAATGACGAAGTCCTTGTTCTCGATGGGCGCGGCATCATAGATCACAGACCGAACGCCCGAGTAGAATATGCCACCATGAACAACCCAGGCAGTTTCGATCTGCTGTTCGGAAGCGGCGATATGGTCACGTCCGGCGTCAAAGTTCACCTCCTCGACAATCGGGATCAGGATCCGTTCGCGGACCAGTTCCAGATAGCGCCGGTTGATGTCGACGCCCTTCAATCCGGAAAACAAAAAGATACGCATCCAGTCGCGCTGAAAAACAACATCGGTGTAAGCCCGGTAAAAGGTCTCGAGCCGGTCGCGCAGCGGCATCGACCGGTCGCGCAGCAGGGTTGCCCATTCCTCCCGCCACCGATTGACGTAGACGGTGGTGTAAACCTCGGCGATCAGATCCTCCTTGGACGGAAAGTACCGGTACAGCAGCGGCTGCGTGACACCAAGCCGACGCGCCAGTTCCCGGGTCGAGCTTTCGAAACCCTCTTCCGCGAAATACTCGATCGCCTTCTCAATAAACGCGCGGCGGCGGTCTTCGAACGCCAGCCTTTGACGTTTTGGCTGGGAATCCGCTGTTTGGGTCATCGAAATCAGGCATCCTGCCAAGTGTCTCCAATCCGAAGACGATGGCCCACGATCACACCCTGGGCAAGGGTTTGTTCCAGAAAGCAGCCTTTCTTGGCGGCCTCCAACAGCCTATGCTGCGCGCTGGGCTGGGCGTCTGTATCCAGTTCCACATCAAGACTAAAGCCCACGGGCGCTGTCACATAGGGCTGGTTCCCCTCCTGCTCGCCGGTCCAGTGCAGGCGCGCGCGCACCTCGACATGGCGCAACGGGATATCCAGACGCTTGGCAAAAGCGCGCAGCTGGGTCATCAGACAACCGGTCAGCGCAGCCGTGAACAGGGCCAGGGGCGGAGCTGCCGTGCCATCCCCGCCGTGGAACGGACCCTCATCCGTTGCAAGTTCAAAACGTTCCTTCATCATCGGCCATTCGACCGATATGTCGTTCCGCATCTTCCCCGACGATGTCCCGACACCTTCGAAAATCACGTCAAATGTTTTTCTCCCCAACGTCATATCTCCCCAAAGCTATTTATCATCTGATAAATAAGCCCTGGCGAAAGTCCGATCAAGGCATTCTTTGTCAGTCGGGAACAGCAGCGGCGCGCGCCGCGGATCGGCTGAAGAGCACATAGTAAAACACCGGGGCGGCGACCAGTGTCAGGATTGACGCAAAGGCAAGCCCGCCCATAATCGTCACGGCCATCGATACAAAGAACGCATCTGTCAGCAGCGGGGCCATGCCCAGAATAGTCGTGCCCGCCGCAAGGATCACCGGTCGCAGGCGGCTGGTACAGGCTGTGACAATTGCATCGCGCAAATCGGGCACCTCCCGGCGGACGATATCGATCTCCTCCACCAGGACGATACCGTTCTTGATCAACATTCCAGACAGGCTCAACAGCCCCAGCAGCGCCGTAAAGGTGAACGGCAATCCTGTACCCAAAAGTCCAAGCACAACACCGTTGACCGACATCGGCACCAGCAGCCAGATCACAATGGGTTGGCGCAGAGCGTTAAACAGAAGGACTGAGATAAGGACCATCACAATAAAGCTCAGCGGCAATTGCCCGGCGAGGCTTTCTTGCGCATCTGCCGAGTTCTCGAACTCGCCGCCCCAGGCCATGCGGTAGCCCGGCGGCAGGGGGATCGCCTCCACGGCCTCCCGGATCTCGCTGTGCACTTCCGCGGCGGTCTTATCGACCGGGATGTCCGCAGAGACAGTCAGTGTCAGCAGACGGTCCCGACGATGCACCAGAGTGTTCTGGGCCTCGAATGTCAGGCCGTCAATCACCTGCTCAAGCGGCAAGAACACGCCAGCCGTCTCGGAAAACACCACTTGATCCAGAAGGCTGAGGTTATCCGCTTCGTTCAACCGAACAACAATCGGGATCAGGCGGTCGTCCTCGCGATACATGCCCCCTGAAATTCCATCGGTCGCAAACCGCAGGGTTGTAGATATGTCCTCGCGATCGACACCGGCCGTCTGCGCCCGGTCAGCGGCGTAGATCGGTTTGAGAACCCACTCCTTCTCGCGCCAATTGGTGCGCGGGTCGATGACGTCCACAGAGGACGCACTCATGGCGGCCAGCGCCTGATCGCCGAGTGCGCGTAGTACCTCGGGGTCCGACCCTGAGAACCGCGCCTCGATCGGGTCGCCGCCACCGGGCCCAAAGACCAGTCGTCTGGTACGAAACTCCCCCTCGGGAAAGGAGGCGCGGCCAAATGCTTCAAGATCGGCCTGAAGCGCCGGTATCTGGTCAAGGCTCGCGGTCCGGATGATAATGTGCCCGTAGCTCGGGTTGGGCTTTTCAGCGCTATAGGTCAGCATGAACCGTGTTGCACCCTGCCCCACGAAAGTAGTGGCCGAGACCACGTCCTCTCGCTCCGCAAGCCAGTCCTCCACAACCTTCAGGTCGTCCGATGTGCGCGATATCGAGACACCTTGGGGAAGCTTGTAGTGCACGAAGAACAACGGTGTGTTCGAGTCTGGGAAGAATTGTTGCTTGATCTGCGCAAAGCCCATGAAGCACAGGATGGTTATGGCAAGAAGCCCTGGTATCACCAGCCACCGCACAGTCAGCGCCGCGCGCAGCAACCCGGCATAGGCCCGGAAAAGGAGGCCGTCATAGGCATCACGCCCGCCCGCCTCGCCCTGTTTGAAAAAGTAGTGGCCCAGCAGCGGTGTGACGGTGATCGCCAATACCCAGGACAGCAGAAGCGAGATGCCGATCACCGCGAAAAGCGAGAACAGGAATTCGCCGGTTGCATCGGGGCTCAGACCGATACCGGCGAACGCCATGATGCCGATTACCGTAGCCCCCAGCAGCGGAATCTGGGTCTTTGCAACCGCATCATCCGCCGCCGCGCGCGAGGTTTTGCCGCGCATCATCGTGACCTGCATCCCTTCGGCCACAACGATGGCATTATCGACCAGCATCCCCATGGCAATGATCAACGCGCCTAGGCTGATCCGCTCCATCTCGATCGAGAAAATCGCCATGAAAAACAGCGTGCCGACCACCGTAAGGAGAAGGGTGGATCCAACGACAATCGCCGCGCGCCAGCCCATGAACAGCGCCAGAACCACGACCACAATGCCAACCGACATCGCCAGATTGAGCAGAAAATCATTCGACGCCTGATCGACAACGACATGCTGCTGGTAGATCGGATGCAACTCGATTCCGTAGGGAATATCGCTGTCAAGTTCGGCAAGGCGCGCATCGACCCGTTTGCCGACTTCGACGATGTTGTCCGTCGCGATCCCCGCAATCCCGAGGGTGAACGCCTCAACACCGTCAAACCGGACGATCAGATCGGGGTTATCTTGCCGCCCCCGGCTGACCTCGGCCACGTCAATCAGGTTCAGGACCTCGCCACCGACCCCGACCGAAAGCCCCGAGATCGCGGCGACGCTGTCCGAACCCTCGGGCGCCTGAATAAGCGTCCGGTCCCCAGCCCCTTCCACGGACCCAGCATCGGTGACCGAATTCGCCCGCGAGATCGCATCGACGATCGCCAGCGGCGCGACATTCTGATTAACCGTCACCACCATATTGGGTTCGACAAAGATCGCCTCATCCGGCAGACCGGTGACCTCCACATCGGCGACCCCCTCAACCGCCAGCAGCTCGCGCCGAAGGAATGTTGAAAGCCGGTACTTCTCGGCATCCGTGAACCCAGGCGCGGTGACCGCGTAAAACAGGCCAAATACGTCACCGAAACTGTCATTGACCTGAGGCGCGCTGGTCCCATCCGGCAAATTGCGCGCGGCATCACGGATCCGGGCGCGCAGCTTCGTCCAAATATCGGGCAACTCGGATCCATCGAATGTCGCCTTGATCTCGACCTCGATCAGCGACCGACCGGGCTGGTTGACCGAGGTGATACGGTCGATCTCGGCCATCTTCTGAATTGCCGACTCAAGTGGTTCTGACACTTCCCGTGCCACTTGTTCGGCTGTCGCCCCGGGATAGGGTGTCGCGATCACGGCGGACTTGATGGTAAAAGCCGGATCCTCAAGCCGCCCAAGGGAGCTGAACCCCCAAAGGCCGCCCAGCAAGCAGCCCAGCATGATCATCCAGGTGATCAGCGGCCGGTCGATAGACGCGCGCGCGATGCTCATCGGGACGCCCTAGTTCGAGAAGCCGGTGAAGCGCCGGACCGCCTGACCATCACTGAGCGTCATCACACCGGCCGAGACGATCTCCTCCCCCGCCTCAAGCCCGCTTACGACCTCAAATCCCCCGCGATCCGAAACCTGTGCCTCGACCACGCGTTCCTCAAGCGTGCCCAGGTCGCCGTCGCCGGGCTTGAACACCAACACCGATTGGGCACCGTCCGCTCCGGGCTTCAGGGCAGCTGCAGGCACCGTAATAACCGACGGGCCGCCGTTAAGCCGTGTTGTGACCGTCACAGACGACCCCGGAAGGACCGCCAAACCCTCCTGCTGAGGCAGGGCGAATGTGATGCTGAAGGTTTGCCCGATGGCCGAGGTTTCAGCGTTGAACTCGCGCACCTCAAGCGGGAAATCCTGGTCACTGGTTGGAAATTTCGCCGTTACGACGACATCCGGATCCTCTCCGGCGCGCTGAAACAGAATCTCCGGCACATCGATATCAATCCGCAATTCCGACATATCATGGAGCCGTACCACCGGGGATCCCGCTTGAACGGTGGTAAAGTTCGCCATGTTGCGCGTGGCGACAAGGGCATCGAAAGGGGCGGTGAGCCTGGCGTGCTCCAGGTCGTACTGGGCGCTGCGCACTGAAATCGCGGACATTTCTGCATCGGTCCGCGCATCATCAATCGAAACCTGGCTCACCGCGCTGCTGCGCAGTTGTTCCAGCCGCACAAGATTTCTGTCCGCTTGGTCCTTTTGCAACATGGCCTGCGACAACTGTCGCTCAAAGGGCTCCAGATCAAGCAGGGCGATCAGCCCGCCCTTAGGGATCGACTCGCCCTCGATTGCAGGAAACTCCACGATCTGACCGGACACCTGGAACGCCAGGTCAACGGTTTGCCGGGCGACGACCAGGCCGAAGAACTGCCGCACTAACGCACCGGCCGTCGGGTCAACCGTCATCAGCTTGACCGGTTTTGCCGGCACCTGAGCTGTCGCGGCAGTGACACTCAAAACAAAGATCGCCAAAATCCGATAAAGCACTCTGCGTCCCCCTGCATGCTGCCCTGCAGTGAACTTGATCCCATTGAGCGCATCAAACAACCAAATTTTTACGGGTGGTCCCCAATAGTGATTTGCCGTTGCTCTTAGGCGTGCCGCGGATCTGATGTCGTGCCGCCGGCAGGCGCAGCCAAATCCATATTGTCCGGAAGATACCTCTTTACGACCGTGGGACGCGGACGCGATTCGATGATCGCCCTTATAATTTCGAAGTCATCCAATTCGTTCACATCCAGCCCGGTGATCGAGTGCTCGACGATGGGAAATATACGGCTTCCCATGAATTGCGATCCCAGTTCCTCCCACACCCGGTGGCGCAGAATGTCAAGGTTGAACGGGCTGTAGGCTGAAACCATTTCAGTCCGACGAACGATTGAGCGTGCGGGGTCCCAATCGGCCAAAAGCGGCTCTAGAAAACCGCTGGAATTCTGGACGGCAAGCCGGGGATCCGCAGGGCTGACGATCCGCACGCTGTCGATGCCCGGATCCGCCTTCAACACATCCAGTCCGCGTTGGACCGATTCGACGGTCCTGAACGGATTGGTGGGTTTGAGCCGGATCCATATATCCGGCAACGGGATACCGGCGGACGGTAAACGCTCCGCAAAATCGGCGAGGATATCTTCCTCCATCGCCGTATCACTGCTGGCCGCGGCGCTGCGCAGCATCGGCACCTCTGCGCCATACTTGCGCCCGATGTCGGCATATTCCTCGGAGTCGGTGCTCAGGATCACACGGTCGACCCCAAGGGACAGGCCGAAACGCACGGCATATGCCAGTAGCGGGTGTCCATCGATTAACAGGATATTCTTGTTGGGAAGCCCTTTTGACCCCGACCGCGCGGGCACGAATGCATAGACCTTCATGAGGGACCTTTCGTTAGAATTGAGGCACGCTATAATACCTGGGCGCGTGCGCGGATAGCTTCGCGAGCGTTAACAAACTGTTAACAATTGGTAAATCTTAACCCGTGTTTTCGGCTGTTTCTCGCGGCAGAGGATATTTGAATGGCAGGCCTGAGGCGAAAACGCGCCGTGTTGGTTGGCAACGCTCTGAACATGGCGGTGGACGTGCGGGGCCGACCGCTTGATCTGACTGATCTGGCCGAATTTATCGACGACTGCGATCTTGTCCTCAGGATGAACAATCTGAAAAACAGTCTCGCGCCCGGTGTCGGAACAAAGAACGACATTATGTGTGTGAACAACTGTGGTCGACCCGCAATGAACAATGCGCGCCGACCGATCGAATTTGGCGCAATTGAACAGCCCAAGCGGCTAATCTTTCCGATTTCCAATGCGGAACGCACCTGTTTGGTCGCGCGACCGCCGGAGGAGGGGGAGGATATCTTCCGCAGGACCAATTTCGCGTCGAAGATTGTCAGCTTTCAGGGCTGGCAGGACCTTCCAACATCCTACATCAATCCAATCCGTAGCCACTGTTTGCGCAGGCGGCTTGCTGACGCCACGGGCTTGGACATCCTCCCCAGCACAGGAATTCGGATTGTCGACCATGTTGTGTCGCACCCGGGTTTTGCTGACTTCGACCTCTATATCGCCGGCTTCACGTTCGAGGGCTGGATCGGTCACGAGTACCTTGCAGAGCAGAAGTTCATTCTTACTTGGTGCGCCGAGGGTCGTTTGCACATACCCCCGACCCCGGCCCAAGGATATGCCGCGTCCGGATCATAGCCCGTTGACAGCGCCCTGCAGAAGTTATCACTTGATAAATTCCATATCAGGGAGGGGCACATGGGCAAACTGACCCGCGAAGACATCTATGAAACCGCTAAAGAACTGTCGAACTGGGGGCGCTGGGGCGCCGACGACCAACTCGGTACATTGAACAACGTAACCCCTGCCGATGTGGTTGCTGCCGCCGCGCTGATCCGCACCGGAAAGACTTTTGCCCTGGGTCTGGATCTAAAGGAAAAGATCCAGTCGGGGCTGTTCGGCGGGCGCTGGAACCTGATCCATCAGATGCTGGCCACCGGAACCGACGCCGTCGCGGGCAAGCAGGACGGTGACGGGCGGGCCTATCTGCGCTACGCCGATGACGCCATCAATGTGCCCTGCCAGGCGAGCACGCAATGGGATGCGCTGTGCCATATCTTCCTGGATGACAAGATGTACAATGGCTACCCGGCAACGGATGTCACGGTGGCGGGTGCCGCGCGTCTGGGGATCGAGCACATGCGCGACAAGATGGTCGGGCGCGGCATTCTTCTGGATATCGCGCGTTGGAAAGGGTTGGACAGTCTGGACGACGGCTATGGCATCACCAACGCGGACCTCGATGCCTGCGCACTGGCGCAGGGGGTAGAGGTCCGCAAAGGCGACTTCGTGATCGTTCGAACCGGACATCAGGAACGCTGCCTCGCCTCGGGGAATTGGGACGGATATGCTGGGGGTGACGCGCCAGGCTTGGCCTTTGAGACCGCGCATTGGATCAGAAACCACGACATTGCGGCGATCTGCGCAGATACCTGGGGGTGCGAGGTGCGCCCGAATGAAACCGACGAAGCCAACCAGCCGTGGCACTGGGTTGTGATCCCGGCCATCGGCATCTCAATGGGCGAGATATTTTATCTGAAGGACCTGGCTGCGGACTGCGCCAAGGATGGCGTGTACGAGTTCTTTTTCACTGCGCCGCCGCTACATGTGCCCGGTGCGGCGGGATCCCCCATCAACCCGCAGGCCATCAAGTGACACCGATCCTTTGGGGGCGGGCCACATCAGTCAACGTGCAAAAGGTGATGTGGGCGTTACAGGAACTGCAGATACCGCACCAGCGCTTGGACGCCGGCGGCCGATACGGCTGGCCCGCAGCCCTGGCCCAACTGAACCCGAACCGGCGGGTACCGGTCTGGCAGGAGGACGACCTCGTCCTTTGGGAAAGCCACGCGATCCTGCGGTACCTGGCGGGTAAGAGGCTGGGACCGGACCCGCTTGGCGATCAGTGGATGGAATTTACAACCTCAACCCTGCAACCCGCGTTTCTGGGCGTATTCTATCAAAAGGTGCGCTTTGGCCCTGCGGAACGGGACCCGGCAGTCCTTGCAGCACATCAGGCAGATCTTGAGGCAGCCCTGGATGCGGTGGACGCGCATTTGCGGACGGCTGAGTGGCTCGGCGGCTCCTTTTCAGTTGCAGACATCGCGATGGGCTCCATGATGTACCGCTACTTTGACATGGAGATCCCGCGCGGCACCAGACACGGGCTCGCGGCCTGGGTCGAACGCCTTAAACGGCGCCCGGCCTACCGCGCGGTGGTCGAAACATCCTATGAAGAGTTGCGCGCCGGAGCGTGACCCAGATCATGCGTCCACCGGTTCACGCGGTTACCGCAGTTTCCCTCAGAATTGCATCCGTATGCGGATGGTGCGCGCCATCACGGTTATGCCCGTTGTCCGGCGCCTGCATCATGTAGTCACCCAACCGCCGCGCCCGATTATATGCCGCGAGCGCGGCCGGTGTGCGCTGCGTGGAGTACGCGGCCAGTCCAGTACATTCATCCGGGCCGTCCAGGTGCCGTGCCAGGGCCAGTGCATCCATAGCCGCCTTTGTTACACCCATCCCGACATGAGGCCGCGCCACACAGGCGGCGTCCCCGGCCAGGGCTACGCGACCCTGCGCCATGTGCGGGGCATGGTGATCGTAGATCGGGGTAAAGAACGGCCGTTCGCTCTGTGCAAGAATGTCCAGAAATACGCTAGGAAGTGTATCGCGCGCGTGTGCGTACATCGACGCAAGGACGTCATCCCGCACCAGCGGCGGGGGGATCGAAAACGCATGTATCTGCCCGTCTGCATCGGTCAACATGTCCCCCAGCGTTTCCTGGGGGACCGGTACATACCACACGAAATTATATCGCCTTTGCCCGGGTGCGAGGTTATTGCCCGGGCCGGCGATCGGATAGCCGACAATCTGCATACCGGTCGGCAGGAACATTCCGAACGTGTCGAACACTTGTGTTCTCACATGCGCGGGCAGGTCCGACTCGGACGCCAGCGCGCGCCACACGACATAGCCCGCATACTCAGGTTGGACTTTGGGCAGCATCTGCGCCCGGATCGCCGACCGAAACCCGTCTGCGCCGATCAGAATGTCCGCCTCCTCGGTGCGCCCATCCGAAAGCTGGGCTTTCACCGCATCCGGCGCGGGCTGATAACCGGTAATGCTTGATCCCAGATGATACTGACCTTCGGGGATCAGTGCGCGCAGCAGCCCGTGAATGCGATCCCAGGAGGTGACGACCTGCGGATAGGTTACCCGTGCCACATGGTTCCCGGCGTGGTCGACAGCCACCCGTTCCGTCACCTGAACACCCAAATCGGCAGTATCAGCACCGACCGCCTCAAGCGCCGCTATCAGTTCGGGATGCGTTACAATACCGGCGCCGCGACCGGAAAGTTCGACCCCAACACGTTCGAACACATGAACCTGCCAACCAGCGGCGCGCAGTGCAGCGGCGGCGAACAGGCCGCCGATCGAGCCGCCGGCAATCAGGGCTTTCCCAGGCATGCTGGCACTCCGTTTTAATTGGCAATTCTAATTTATCGATCTATAAATAAAGAAGCCGACCGAAACAACCAACCCGTTGGGGGGCAGCCCATGTCAGCATCAGGCACTGTCGCAGATCCGTTCGAGAGCCCGCACTGGACCCCTGCCCTGCGGGCCGAACTGGACAGCGCCCCGGGAAACGGAACCGTGGGCATGACCCTGGTCAGCGAATCCGACCGCGCCCGGGTCTGGCTGATCGAAATGCAACCCGGCGACCGGCTGCCCTTTCACACCCATGTTCTGGATTACTTCTGGGTTGCCACCAGTCCTGGGACGGCCATCTCGCGATATGGGGACGGACATGTGGTCCAGGTGACCTATAAAACAGGCGACACAAAACACTTCACGTTCGGCAAAGGGCAGTCGATGACGCACGACCTTGAGAACATCGGCGATACCGTGTTGTGTTTTACGACGGTGGAATACCTCGATAGTGCCAACACGCCGCTATTCTAGGGCGTTATGCGAAACACCTAAATCACCCAACGCTGCCTGAAACCAAAGAATTCAACGCGTCAGGTTGTGCATGATGTTTCAGCTGTTTCGTCAAACGCTTTAGACGTGCGCCATGCTGCCGAACCGGCCGTGGCCGTAGACCATCGGTGGGCGGTCGCTATGGCTGTGCCCGCGGACATGCCCAAGAAAAATGACATGATCACCGCCCGGCAGACAGGCGTGGGTGTCGCATTCGAACCGGGCCGCCACGCCGCCCAATAGCGGGATGCCACCGCGGCCCGCTCGCCAATCGACGCCCTTCAACCGGTCGCTTACGGCGCTTGAAAAAGTCTTGGCAAGGTCCGTCTGATCGGCCGCCAGAACATTTACGGCAAAGCTGCCTTTCGCCTTGAATGCGCTGAGGCAACCGGCGTCCAGCATAAGGCTCCATAGGATCAGTGGCGGATCCATCGACACGGAATTGAACGAACTGACCGTCAGGCCAACTGGCTGACCTGCCTTGTCCAATGTGGTTACGATCGCGACACCGGTCGGGAAACACCCCAAAGCCCGCCTGAACGCGGCGCTGTCGTTCTCGTCTTTGACCGTCGCATGCACGTTCATGGGCTTGCCCCTTCTGTTCACGCAGCAAAGGTAGGCGGTCTGATCATAACATCAAATTATGAGTTGTGATGTCGGGAATTCGCCAGTCCTAATACCCATACGATCAAACAGTCGTTATGCTGAGTCTGACATAACGCAATTCTCCGCGAATAGGACCGCAGAATGACCCGCCGACCCCAGACAGAACCCCCAGCACCCACTGGCCGGTTCGGTGTTCGCACGAAAATCTATGTGGAAAACGACATGATCGGCAGCGGCAAGATCGACTTGCTCCGATTGATTGCCGAGCATGGCTCGATTACTGCGGCAGCGCGCGAGTTGGGGATCGGATATCGCCGGGCCTGGTTTCTAATTGATACGCTGCAGCGCTGTTTCGATGCCCCGCTGCTCAGAACTCACCGGGGGGGCCCGAACAACGGGTCGCGGCTCACGCAGTTGGGCGAGGAATTGATCCACCAGTATGACGCACATACAGCAAAGATCGAGGCTGCATCGGCGGGCTTTCTGACCTGGCTTGAGGATCAGCGCGCCGTGTCGAACGGACGGGGCAAGACACTTGAACCGGCGCATCAATCGGGGGCGGAGCCATTGGACAAAGACCCTGGGCACAGCGTCTAGACCAACCGCTCCGGGGTTTCGGGCTGAGCATCCGTGTTCCAGCCGGCCTTTCGGCCATGTTTTCCCGGCACGCCACTTACAGACGCACTCAGAACGGCATCCCGGTCATTGCATCGTGTCGCCAGGCGTCTTTCAACCCAAACTGTGGTCCCTCTGGGCCCCTAAGGTCACCCCTGCGGAAACTGTCCCGTTCGTGGCCCGCGCTCTCGATCCAGGCCAACAATGCGCGTCGGGACCTTTCAGCTGGCCGTCTGACCGGCCGTCATCCGGAAGGCGTTTCGCTCAATATCCATGAATGCGCGCCCGATAGCGCCCACCGACGCATAGAAAACCGATGTCCTGGCCGCCTCCAGATCGGAAAAAAGCTGTTTGGCCCAAGGACCGATGTGCCTGTTGTAAAATTCCTTCTGCCGTCCCAAATCGACCGATGTCCCGAACCGGCCCGTGATCTGCCCTGCCATCATCTCGCAAAGGCTGGCGATATTGTCGTCGGCCTCGAATCCATTTTCGGCCCGGGTTATCCTCAACTTGTTCATATCATTGCGTAGCGCAGCACGCGGACTCTCTTTGTGTGAGCCGGTCATATAGCAGCTGGCATAGGGCAAAAGTTCGCTTCCCACACCCGCAAAGAGGCCGTGAAATTCGCGTTCGACGGCATTTACCGAGGTCGCCCGGGACACGCGGGCCAGCGCGATCACCGCCTGACCCAAAGGTGTGTCATCGCCGCGTAGTCCTGCGCACTTATCCAGCAGTGACTTTGGCGGTGGAGCGGACAAAAGCGCGGCGAGAAATGCGTATAGATCCGCTCTCAACTGGTCTTCGTCCGGTACCGGCTTATGCGCAACGGAGGCCGTCACGATGTATATCTCCCCGTTGTTTTCGCGTGCCTTAGCGGCATCTTGAACATTCGGAAATCCGAATATACCAATTCTGCAACCGCCCGGGTGTGCTGTCCAGCGTAAAAAGCTGAGCCCGCAGTACTGGTGCGGGGATTCGCCAATACCCCCTTCATCCGCCGGTCTGCACCGCTATGTCGCCAGACTATTCGCCATCGCAGGGGAGTTGGGACGCCCTCTTCGACTGCTTTCGTGGGTGTGCATGGCCGATCACACCTGGGCCAACCTTGATGCCGGCAGATGCATGAACCGCATGAGGGCAGTGCAAAACGCGCCGCGGCACTTGCGCCGCCCTACCTCGGCGGTGCAGATCAACATATATGTTTGAATAAGATCGCCGTTGTGCGGTTTCACCCGGACGAACCCAAAGGGGCGGATATGAGCGATGACGACAATATGACCATGCGTAGGTTTCCCGATCAGGTCGACGTGACACGACCGCAAGAGATCGATCACGCGATGCACGATCCAGCGCATGGGGCAACCGCCGAAAAGGCGTTCAAGGCGCCAATGGTGCCGAGGATCGACGGGCAAGATCCGGGCCAAACGGCCGCCGGAACGCTCGCAGGCCGACGCGAATGACAGCCACCCGCGAGGCGGTACTGGCCGCCTTAAGCCAGATCAATGATCCGGCAAGCCAGCAGAACATCGTCGCCGCAGGTATCGTGCGCGCCCTGACCGTCGAAGGGGGCGCGGTCCGTTTTGTCATGGAGATTGACGCCGCGCAGGCCAAAGAGATGGAGCCTGTTCGGGCCGCAGCGCAGCACGCCGCGGAGGCCGTGGACGGGGTGACATCGGTATCGGCCCTGTTGACCGCGCATTCCACGCCGGCACCGCCCCCCGATCTCAAGGCGGCTGCCAGACCAAAACCCAGCGGCCCGCAGAAGATTAAGGGGATCGCCCGGATACTCGCGGTGGCCAGCGGCAAGGGTGGTGTCGGCAAGTCCACTGTTTCGGCAAATCTCGCAACGGCGCTGGCGGCCGAGGGGCGACGGGTCGGACTGCTGGACGCCGATGTGTACGGGCCGTCCCAACCGCGTATGCTTGGCATCTCGGGCCGACCGGCCAGTCCGGACGGCAAAACCATTCTGCCACTGCGCAATCACGACGTGACCATGATGTCGATCGGGCTGCTCACGCGCGAGGATGAGGCAGTTGTCTGGCGCGGCCCGATGCTGATGAGCGCCTTGCAACAGATGATGAACCAGGTGCAATGGGGCACCCTGGACGTACTGATCGTCGATCTGCCGCCAGGTACCGGTGATGTGCAGATGACCCTTACGCAGAAAGCCGAGGTCGATGGCGCAATCGTAGTGAGCACGCCGCAGGATGTGGCACTGCTGGACGCGCGCAAGGCCGTCAACATGTTCAACAAAATGGGCACACCTGTCCTCGGGATGATTGAAAACATGAGCACGCACATCTGCTCGAACTGCGGGCATGAAGAACATGTATTCGGCCACGGCGGCGTGGCGGCCGAGGCAAAGAAAATTGGCGTCCCGCTGCTGGCTGAACTGCCGCTGCACTTGGATATTCGCCTAACCTCTGACAGCGGGACACCGATTGTCGTCTCAATGCCCGACAGCGCTGCGGCACAGGCATTCCGCGCGGTTGCCCGCACACTCATTTCTGATGATCTGGCCTAAGGAGGCCTGTCTCCGCGCACCCCACGCTCTGGCCCGGCCGAAGGGCGGCCGGAGACCCCGCCCTCTGGGTCTACCAGCAGCGGGAAACACCAGATACCGCATCACACTATAAAGTCCGTGGTCTCGGGCAGCTTCGGGTGAGCCAAGACCAACGAAACGCGTTAGGCGGGGCGGCTGGCACCAAACTATGCGAATATTCACAGCCCGCGCCCCCGGGGCATGCCAGTCTCGGCGCGCCACAGCAGGAGCCGATTCATGATTTTCGTGACAAACCGCTTTCCGACCCAAAGTATCAAGACGCGCATTGGCCGGAAATTCACCTTTGATCTAAGGAACAACGCGCCCAGCAATTCGGTATTCTTCTGCGAACGCACTGGACAGGAAGAGCATGTCGAGATCGGTTCGATCTCCTTTCTCGACCGTCTCAAGAAAAGCAAGTACCGCCAAATTCTGATCTATTCACACGGCTTCAACATGCTGCCCGAGGCCGTGTTCAAATCCGCCCGCAAGCTCCAGTCCCTGTGCGACAAGCATAAGAAGGATGAAGTGCTGGTGATCCCTCTGGTATGGCCCTGCGATGCGGATCTGGGCGTTGTCGGCGACTACTGGGACGATCAGAAGGCCGCGGATCAAAGCGCGTACTCCTTCGCGCGGGTTCTGCAGAAGTTCCTCGCGTGGCGGGCCAGCCCCGAGTTCAACCCGCAAGACGACCCCTGTCTCAAGCGGATCAACATGCTGGCCCACTCCATGGGGAACCGGGTCCTGCGCGAGACATTGGTTGAATGGAACGCCAATGATCTTCCCGACGGCGTCCCGATGATCTTTCGCAACACATTCCTGGTTGCCGCCGATGTCGTGAACGAAACGCTACACCGCGGTGAACGGGGCGAATACATCTCCCACGCGTCGCGCAACGTGGTGGTTTATCATGCTTCCGACGATTTGGCCCTGCGTGCCTCGAAAGCCGCAAACCTGAAGAACCGGATTGCCTCGCGACGCCTCGGGCACTCGGGACCCGAGAACATGACAAAGGTCGGACGCAATGTTTATAGCGTCGACTGCGATGACGTGAACACGCTCTATGACCGCCCGACAGGACACTCCTATTTCCTCGGCGGCAAATCCTCGGGCGACTCAGGCGCCGTGTTCCATCACATATTCGACTGTATGGTCAGCGGGCGCGTGTTTCCGCAAAACGAGGAAAAGCGGACCACCATTCTGGTGGATTAGACGACAATCTGAAACGGCTTAGACCGAATCCAGAAGCAGGCAGGTCTCGCTGTTGAGCACGCCGGGGATCTCGCGCACAGCCCTGAGCGCCTGATCAAACTCCGGCAGGCTCGCCGTCTCAATATGCGCCACCAGATCCCAGGTGCCATTGGTGCTGTGCAGGGTGGTAATCGCGGACTGACCGTGCAGTGCCCGGATGACGGCGCGCGACATCGTACCTTGGAGTTGGATCAGCATTATGGCTCGAACCGCGTCGAGCGTTACACGAGGATCGACCTCAACCGTGAACCTTCGTATCACCTGCGACTGTGTAAGGCGCGTCAGCCGGGCCTGAACCGTCGCGCGCGCCAGTCCCAGATCCGCCGCAAGCTGAGTCACCGAAGCGCGCCCGTCACGGTTCAGGGCCGCGATCAGTCGGCGGTCTGTATCATCCAGGTCTTTCATGGCGGGTTGGCTATTTTAGCTGTCATATTGATAGATATATCATCCAAATTGATCAATTGAAGAGCTTAATGTGCAGAGTGAAATCGACGAAACTGGGCGGTACAGGTCATGGAGTCCCAGAATGTCGGTTCAAAACTGCACTTTGATCGGAGCACCAATGCAATCGGGGGCAAGCCAGCCAGGCTGCGTCATGGGTCCGGATGCATTCAGAACCGCGGGACTGGCCGCGATGCTGCGCAGCCTCGGCCACAGCGTCCGCGATCTGGGAAACGTACAACCGCGCCCAGCAACGGATCGGGACCATCCGAACCACGCAATCCGCGCACTGGGCGAAACCATCGCCTGGGTCAAGGCCTTGCAGGATGTGGCGTATCGATCCGACGGTCTACCGATCTTTCTGGGCGGCGATCACAGCCTTGCCGCGGGCAGCGTTCCCGGTGTCACCAAACGGGCCGCAGAGAACGGACGGCCGCAATTCGTGCTGTGGCTGGACGCCCATCCCGACATCCACACCCTCGCCTCGACCCAAAGCGGCCATCTGCACGGCACGCCGGTCTCCTATTTCACAGGGATGTCGGGATTTGAGGGCATCTACCCCGCGCTCGACAGCCCCGTCGATCCGGCCAACATCTGTATGATCGGGATACGGTCCGTGGACCCGGCCGAAAACTCTGCGCTGACGGCACAGGGGGTCCAGGTGCATGATATGCGGGCGATCGATGAGCATGGGATAGCCGCGCCGCTGCGCGCTTTTCTCGTCCGCGTGGCGAAGGCGCGGGGTGCCTTGCACGTCAGCCTCGACGTTGACTTCCTGGACCCCGAGATCGCACCAGCCGTCGGTACGACCGTTCCGGGTGGGGCAACCTTTCGCGAGGCACATCTGGTGATGGAAATGCTGTCAGACAGCGGTCTGGTAACCTCGCTGGACCTGGTGGAACTGAACCCGTTCCTCGATCACCGCGGTCGCACCGCCCGATTGATGGTGGACCTGACCGCAAGCCTGATGGGACGCAAGGTGCTCGACCGCAAGACACGGAGCTTTTAAGATGTCCACTTCCCCATCCGACCTGGCCCTGGTGCCCTTTGTCAGCGTCGCGAATATGATGCGGCTGGTCAACGCTATCGGACCGGCGCAGATGATGGCCGATATCGCCGCCTGTATCGAGGCTGATTTCAAACGATGGGAGACATTCGACAAAACACCGCGCGTGGCATCCCATTCCAAGGAGGGTGTCATCGAACTGATGCCTACCAGCGATGGCGAGACCTATGGATTCAAGTACGTTAACGGACATCCCAAGAACGTCACCGGCGGGCTGCAGACGGTCACCGCCTTTGGCGTTCTGGCCTCGGTCGAGACGGGGTACCCCCTCCTGGTGTCCGAGATGACCGTGCTCACGGCGCTGCGCACCGCCGCAACCTCGGCGCTGGCGGCGAAGTATCTGGCGCCGCCCGAAGCGCGGGTGATGGCTGTGATCGGCAACGGGGCGCAGTGCGAATTCCAGGCCCTGGCCTTCCAGAACATATGCGGCGTCACCACAGTCCGTCTGTTTGATGTGGATCCTGCGGCAACGGCAAAAGCACGCGCAAATCTGACCGGCAGCGGACTTGAGGTGATCTCCTGCAGATCTGCGGAAGAGGCCGTGACCGGCGCCCAGATCATCACCACCTGCACCGCGGACAAGCAATACGCAACCATATTGACAGACAACATGGTTGGTCGCGGGCAACACATAAACGCCATCGGCGGCGATTGCCCGGGCAAGACCGAACTTCATCGCGATATTCTGCTGCGGTCGGAGATATTCGTCGAGTATCCGCCCCAGACCCGCGTTGAGGGCGAGATCCAGCAACTGCCCCCTGCCCATCCGGTGACCGAGCTGTGGCGCGTGATGGCGGGCCGGGCCGCCGGGCGCAGTCACGCGGACCAAATCACGCTGTTTGACAGCGTCGGTTTTGCCACCGAGGATTTCTCGGCCCTGCGATACGTCAAGGATCGTCTTGAGGATACAGGATTATATGATACGCTCGACCTGCTGGCTGATCCCGATGACCCCCGCGACCTGTTTGGTATGGTGACCCGGGCCAACGGCCGCGCCACTGTTCCATAGGTCGCCCGGGTATAGGATGGGTTGAGTGATAGACGACACCGACGCCGCACCGGTCATAGAGGTCCGGGGGCTCCATAAGTCCTTTGGTCAGCTGGAGGTTCTGAAGGGCGTCGATGTGACCGCCCGGCGTGGCGAGGTTGTGTCGCTTATCGGATCTTCGGGCTCGGGCAAATCGACGGTTCTGCGTTGCGCCAATCTGCTTGAGAACTGTCAGCAGGGCGAGATTTTGTTCGAGGGCGAGCCGGTCAACTGGGTCGGAGCGGGGGATCACCGGCATCCTGCGGACAAACGGCAAGTTCTTCGGATGCGCACCAATCTGTCGATGGTGTTCCAGCAGTTCAACCTTTGGGCACATATGAGCATCCTGCAAAACGTGATGGAAGCTCCGGTAACGGTATTGGGCCAGGATCCGGCCCAGGTCGAGGAGCGGGCGCGCGCGCTGCTCGACCGGGTTGGTATCGGGTCGAAATGCGATGCCTATCCGGCACAGCTTTCGGGCGGACAGCAACAGCGCGCCGCGATCGCCCGCGCCCTGGCAATGGAGCCGCGCGCGCTGTTGTTCGACGAACCCACCTCCGCGCTGGACCCGGAATTGGAGCAGGAGGTCGTGCGGGTGATTAAATCGCTGGCAGCTGAGGGGCGCACGATGATTCTGGTCACCCATGACATGCGAATGGCGCGTGACATTTCCGATCAGGTGGTGTTTCTCCATCAGGGAAGAATAGAGGAGATGGGGCCGCCACAAAGGCTCTTCAACCAACCAGAATCCGAGCGGTTGCGCAGCTTTCTCAGCGTGACAGCCGCCTGACCAGCCAACGACAAGGGGAAAATATCCATGAATTCGCTGATCACCGCCACAGCCATCCTGGTACTGGGTGCGACAATGAGCATGGCACAAACGGTACGCATGGGGACCGAGGGTGCCTATCCGCCATACAACTTCATCAATGACAATGGTGAAGTGGACGGGTTTGAACGCGAATTGGGCGATGAACTCTGTGCCCGGGCCGAATTGACCTGCGAATGGGTCACCAACGAGTGGGACTCGATCATTCCGAACCTGGTATCCGGAAACTACGATACCATCATCGCCGGCATGTCGATCAATGCCGAGCGCGATGAGGTGATCGATTTCACCGACCCCTACACTTTAGCAGACCCGTCGGCCTATGCCGCGCTCTCAGCGGATGTCGATCTGGACGGAGGCGTTATCGCGGCGCAAACCGGGACAATCCAGGCAAGCCACATCGCGGCCTCGGGCGCGACGCTGGTTGAATTTGCGACCCCCGACGAGACAATCGCTGCCGTGCGCAACGGAGAAGTCGACGCCGTGCTGGCGGACAAGGGCTTTCTGGAACCTATCGTATCGGAGTCCAACGATCTGACCTTCGCGGGCGAAGATATTCTGCTGGGGTCCGGGATCGGCGTGGGTGTCCGTGAAAGCGATACGGAACTGAAAGAGAAATTGAATGTCGCAATTGCCTCGATGAAGGAAGACGGGACACTCAACGAACTGCTGGCCAAGTGGCTGCCTGAACTCAACAGATGGTAAGGCATTGGCCCGGGTGCATCCGCGCCCGGGCTGGCGGCCATGTTCGGATTTTGCATCGATCCCACCCAACTTGAAACTGCGCGCTGGATGGCGTGCTATCTCACGACCGGCAAGCACTTCGCATTCTACGGATCCTTTGTCACCGTTATCGTTTTGTTGCTGGTAACAGCGCCGGTCGCGCTGGCCTTCGGCTTTGGCGGGGCCATCGCGGCGCGCAGCCCGCTTTTACCTTTGCGCTGGTTGGGCAAAGGCTATACCGCGATGGTGCGCGGCGTCCCGGAGATCGCGTTTTTCCTCTTTTTTGTCATCGCGCTCGACCAGGGTCTTGAGTGGATGGTACATCAGATCCGCTGCCCCGATTGGACAGAACCGATCCGGGACGGGCATGAATTCCGTGTGTGTCCCCAGGCCAAAGTCCCCAACAGCAGCGCGGCGCAACTCTGGCATGAGATCTACAATTTCACCCTTGCCATCTTTACCTTCGCCATCGTGTTCGGCGCCTTTGCGGCGAACGTCCTTTTTGGGGCGATGAACGCAATACCGCGCGCGCAGCTGGAAACCGCCGAAGCCTATGGGATGTCCCGCCGCCAGGTGTTCCGCCGCATTGTGGTGCCGCAGATGTGGGTCTATGCCCTGCCCGGTCTGTCGAACCTGTGGATGATTCTGGTCAAGGTGACACCGCTGCTGTTCCTGCTTGGGGTTGAAGACATCGTCTATTGGGCGCGCGAACTGGGCGGGGCCAAGACACAGGCCTTTACCTATCCTCACCCGGACTGGCGACTCTACTATTTCCTGGGTTTGCTGGTGTTCTATCTCGCGCTCACCAAATTGTCCGAGGTGGTGTTTTTGCATCTGATGCGCCGTGTCAGCCTTGGACAGGCCACCATGGGCGGGGAAAGGTTGCGCGCGGGATGAGCTGTGCCCAGACAATCGCAGACTATGGCCTGCGGTCCATCGGGTATGGTGAGCGGCTGTTGCCGCGCAGTGACTTTACCCTGTGCCAGCAATTCGTGCTGATCGGTTCTGGATTGATCTGGAATGTGTATTTCGCGCTGATAGCATTGGTTCTGGGGTTCTTTTTCGCGACAGCGCTGGCCCTGGGAAAGAACAGCCGCATTTGGCTGATCCGAAAGCCCGCCGAATGGTATATTTTTGTCCTGCGCGGCTCACCGCTGTTTATCCAGTTCTTTCTGGCCTACGAAGCGTTTGTGCTGCTGCCCAAAACCGGCATAAATGTCAATTTGCTGGTGGTGGAGATAACCGCCGACACGCGCTGGCTCACCCGGGCCTGGGCGGGTGCGGTGATTGTGCTTTTCCTGAACACGGCAGCCTATTCGGCAGAGATTTTCTACGGCGCGCTTCGGTCCGTTCCGCGCGGCGATGTCGAGGCGGCGGACGCCTATGGCATGACCGGCTGGACCCGATTCCGCAGGGTGATCTGGCCAACCATGCTGCGCCTGGGCTGGCCGTCCTACACCAACGAGGCCATTTTCCTGTTTCACGCAACGACGCTGGTGTTCTTTACCGGCTTTCCCGCGTGGCAACAGCGCGGCGATGCGCTCTACTACGCCAATTACTTTGCAGACAAGACGTTCAATCCATTCATCCCCTACCCGATCCTCGCGTTTTACTTCATCATGCTGACGCTGGTCATTATCCTGGTGTTCGGTGCAATAAACCGTCGCCTGAACAGGCACTTGCCACAACAGCAACGGGCGCGGCTCAAGGCGCGCCTGCCGGCGTTTCGATGACACTGGCGGCGGCGCTTGAACGGTATCCGGGGGCCGAAACCTATACCTTCGGGGACAGCGCATTCCTATGCGCGCAACTCCTCGCGCGCGTGCGAAGCGGCCTCAAGACGGCCACATGCGGCGCACTCCGGGATTTCGCAGACGGCGGGGAGCCGTGGCCGAAGGTCGGCCGCTGCGACATCTCATTGAACTGGGACGGTACACCGGCGCTGGTGACACGAACAATGGACCTTACGCAAAAACGGTTTTGCGACGTCGATGCGGACTTTGCCCTGGCCGAAGGCGAAAACGACACGCTTGTAGGCTGGCGTCAGGATCACGAGGCATATTTCGGCCGCACTGGCGGTTTTCATCCGGAGATGATGCTGCTGTGCGAGCGATTTGAACTGGTGCAGGACCTCGCGACCGACACGGCCGGGGACCGCTGAACCCCGGGGGCCAGGCAGGCCCGGTGTATCTGATGCACCGACGCACACGCGCCTCGGTCAGTCAGTGCCGGATACAACATGCCAGTGGATCGGCACGCCGGGGTCGAACACTGTCACGGGGCCCTCGGCGCTTTGGATGCTGGCCGGCCAGTGCGCCGGGGCGTCACGACGTTCTAACGTCACGGTCGCGTCGGTGGGGGGCAGGCCATAAAACGCCGCCCCGTGCGTGCCCGCAAAACCACCCAGGCGGTCCAGCGCACCTTCCTCTTCGAACGCATGCGCCAGACATTCCAGGGTGTTGAGCGCGACAAAGCAGCCCGCGCAGCCACAGCCGGATTCCTTGGCCGCATCCACATGCGGCGCGCTGTCGGTGCCCAGAAAGAACCGGGGATCACCCGATGTTGCGGCTTTGCGCAAGGCAAGGCGATGGTGCTCGCGCTTTGCGACGGGGAGGCAGTAATAGTGTGGGCGAATGCCGCCGACCAGCAGATGATTGCGGTTCAGGAACAGGTGATGTGGCGTTATGGTTCCAGCCAAGTCCTTGGGCGTACTGGTGATATAGTCTACCCCCTCGCCCGTGGTGACATGTTCAAGGACCACACGCAGACCCGGTGTTGCACGTCTGATCGGGTCAAGAACCCGCTCGATGAACACGGCCTCGCGGTCAAAAATGTCCACGTCGGGGTCAGTGACCTCACCGTGTACGCAAAGCGGCAAACCGGCTTCGGCCATGCGTTCGAAAACACCCCTGACGCGGTCAAAGTCGCGCACGCCGGAGTCAGAATTGGTCGTCGCCCCCGCCGGGTAGAGCTTGACGGCCCTGACCACCCCATCGGCTGCGGCCCGTACGACGTCCTCGGGGTCCGTAGTCTCGGTCAGATAGAGTGTCATCATCGGCTCAAACGGCGCGTGAGAGCCCACGGCCTGCACGATCCGTTCGCGATATGCTGCAGCCTGGGCGCCGGTGACGACGGGCGGCACAAGGTTCGGCATGATAATCGCACGACCAAATCGGGCGGCCGACACAGGCGCGACTGCCTTCAGCATATCGCCATCGCGCAGATGTAGATGCATGTCGTCAGGGCGTGGCAGGGTGATCTGTGTCATACGGTCATTTGGCATGGGATCCGGTGGCGGGCAACCCGGTCGGCAACGTCATCCGCGCCACCACACCGGGCATGTTGTCGCCAAACGCCAGCGTTCCGCCGTGCAGCCGGGCGACAGCCCGCACAAGGCTCAGACCAAGACCCGACCCCTCGCCCCCGCGGGCGGCATCCAGGCGCACGAAACGCTCGGTCACCGCGTCCCGCTGCTTTTCGGGAATGCCGGGCCCATTGTCGCGCACCGACACCGAAACCTGACCGTCCACGCCCGGCCTAACATCGACGGCCACCCGGCCGTCTGCAGCCGGGGCGTATTTGAGGGCGTTGTCCAACAGGTTGGTCAGCGCCTGTGCCAACAATTGCGCCTCGCCCCGCATCCTGGCCGATCGGGTCTCGGCGACCAGGGTCACGCCCCGTTCCTCGGCGATAGGCTGGTACAGTTCCACCGCATCGTCAGCGATACTCGCCAGATCAAGCGTGGACCAGCTGTCACCCTGGACCCCCGCCTCGGCCCGGGCGATGTCCAGAAGATGTCCAAGTAACCCCGTGGCACGGTCAATTTCAGACAGGCTGCGCAGCATGGCTGCCTGCGCATCGCCAGGATCCCGCCGCAGCGCCAGTTCCAACTCGGCCCGGGCGCGGGTCAACGGGCGCCGGACATCATGGCTGATGCTATCGGTGGCGATGCGCATGCCCTGCATCAGCCCTTCGATCCGGTCCAGCATCCCGTTTACACTTACCGCAAGTCTGTCAAATTCATCATCCCGCCCCGAGACCGGAACGCGCCGCTCGAACTGCCCGGCGCTGATACCCTCCCCAGCTTCGGCTGCGCGGGCAACACGGCCGAGGACCCGCCGCCCAAGCAACAGCCCGGACACCAGCCCCAGGATCACAGCGCCCAGCGCAATCCATAAGCTCACACTCAGAAAGCGATTGCGGAACTCTTCCAGCTCCTCATTGTCGCGCCCGACAAGCAGACGGTAGCCCCGTGGCAGGTTAAAGGCCAATGCACGGACCTCGCGCTGCGTAATCTGCTCGCCGTCACGCTTGCTGACACCAAAGGAGATCGGACCCTCGGTCGCTGCCTCGACCGGCCAAGCCGTGAGATTGCCGGAAATGCGCCGACCCTGCGGCGTAACCAGCAGATAGACCGCGTCGCCACGGGCATCGGGCGCGGTTCTGGCATCGATCGCGCGGACCAAACGTGCCGTGCCGCCCTCGCGGAAGCGCTCGGACAGGGCGCGGACCTCAGCCTCCAGCGTCGCGGCGCGCTGACGCTCGATCACGCCGATCGTACCCAAATAGAGCGCGCCAAGGCCCAGTCCCAGACCCAGACAGAACAGAGCGGTATATACCGCGGCCAAGCGGACCGCCGTGGTCCGCCAAATCGCCCCAGGACGTTTCATCCCGGCGCCTTGAGCATATAGCCCGCACCCCGCACCGTATGGAGCAATGGTACGTCGAAGCCTTTGTCGATCTTTTGCCGCAACCGCGAGACATGCACGTCGATGACGTTGGTTTGGGGGTCGAAGTTGTAGTCCCAAACCCCCTCAAGCAGCATTGTGCGCGTTACGACCCGGCCCGGTCGTCGCATAAAATACTCCAGGATACGGTACTCCCGGGGAAGGAGGGGTACCTCGGTCCCGCCCCGCCGGGCCGTGCGGGCCAGCAGGTCCAGTTCAAGGTCGGCGATGGTGAGTTTTGTGGCCTCGCCTTCGGGCGCCGTGCCGCGCCGGGCCAGGGCATCGATCCGCGCGAGCAACTCGGAAAAGGCGAACGGCTTGGTCAGGTAATCGTCGCCACCCGCACGCAGCCCGGCGACCCGGTCGTCGACCTGCGCCAACCCGCTAAGCACCAGGACCGGCGTGACATGCCCCTCGGCCCTTAGTGTGCGGATCACCGACAAGCCGTCAATCTGAGGGAGCATGCGGTCAATGACGATCACATCATAGCCGCCCGCAAGTCCCGCTGCCAAACCCTCGGTTCCAGTGTTGAAAACATCGCAGGTATGCCCGCACTCGCGCAGACCGTCGCTTAGAAACCGGGCCGTTTGGGTATCGTCTTCTATGATCAGGACACGCATGCCACCTCCCGACACCTGGAGTGCCGTCTCACCGGCGGGTCCACAAGGGGTGTCCATACAGATGAACAATATTTAATCTCGGCGCAATTCTAACGCCATTTCGCGACATGACCTTCCTGTCAGCCCCGGTTGGCGGGCCACCAACACATGTTTGCAACGAAACGAGGATAGATGATGAAACGCACACTCCCGATGAAAGCCCTGTTGCTGGCCGGTGCCGTTGCGCTGGCGCCTATGGCCTCTGCCGTGGCGCAGACGCCTCTGGTTCCACTGCAGTCGCTGGCACCGCTGGTCAATGAGGTTAAACCGGCTGTTGTCACGGTTCGTGTCACGGGCAATCAGGAACGTCGCGCACAGTCCAATTTCCCGCCCGAGATGGAGGAATTCATGGAGCGTTTCTTCCGCGGCCAGCCCGGCTTCCCCAGCCCGCGAGAGCGCACACCCCGGCGGCAACAGGGGATGGGATCCGGCTTTATCGTTGAAAGCGACGGTGTGATCGTCACCAACAATCATGTTGTCGAGGATGCCGACGACATCATCGTGATACTGGACGATGGCACCGAGTATGAGGCCGAGCTGATCGGGCGGGACACCCGCATCGATATCGCCGTGCTGCGGGTTGATGCCCAGGATCTTCCGACCGTCACCTGGGGTGACAGCGACGCGGTTCAGGTCGGCGACTGGGCGGTCGCAATCGGCAACCCCTTGGGTCTGAATGGCACCGTGACCGCCGGGATTGTCTCGGCACGTGGCCGGGACATCAATTCAGGCCCTTATGATGACTATCTGCAGGTCGACGCGGCGATCAACCGGGGCAACTCTGGCGGGCCCCTGTTTGACGTGGCCGGTCAGGTCATCGGCGTAAACACGGCGATCCTGTCGCCATCGGGTGGTAACATCGGTCTGGGTTTTGCCATTCCGTCCGAACAAGCGCAGGACATCGTGGCCGATCTGCTTGAGGACGGCCTGGTCGAGCGGGGGTGGATCGGTGTGGCGATCCAGCCGGTCAGCCGGGATATTGCGGAAAGCCTGGGACTGAGCGAGGCTAGCGGTGCGCTGATCGCGGAAGTGACCAGCGACAGCCCGGCGCAGGCGGCAGGCCTAAGGCCGGGCGATGTCATCCTGAGCTTCAACGACACCGCGGTTGACGATTTGCGCGATCTGACACGCGCCGTGGCCGATGCGGCGGTCGGCTCTGATGCGGACATCGAGATCTGGCGCAATGGTGAGACGCAGGTTCTTGAAATAAGCCCTGCCCTGCTGGAAACGGCCAGCGCGGCAGAAACACCTGCCCTGCCCGCCGGTATGACCGATGTGCCGGAACTGGGCCTGACACTCGATACCGCGGAAGCGGGCGCAGTTGTGATCGCCGATGTGGACGCCCTGGCGATTGAGAGCGGTCTGGAGGCGGGTGACCGCGTGATCTCGGTCAATCAGACCGCGATCACCGCGCCTGAAATGGTCAAGGAGGCCGTCGCCGCCGCCCAGGCGGATGACCGCGAAAGCGTATTGATCCTTGTGGAACGCGATGGGGCACGCCGTTTCGTGACCGTGGACCTCGCGACCGCCTGATACAGCCGGCGCCCCTCTGCCGGCTCAAGGCCCGCCCCCAGATCGTTTGCGGCTCGGGGGCGGGCCGTCTGGAACCGGACTTCCCCCGCCGCGGTCGCTGCACTAAGAAAGGTACAGTTGCTGTCAGAGGTCCCTTGGAATGATTTCCCCACGCTACGCCCCGCTGGTCGCAGGACTGCTGATGGGAACGTTTATGTCCTTTGTCATCAGCGGCGTCATTACGGTGGTTAACACCGGTCTGGACGGGGGCACGTTCGGGCGCTGGATGACAGCGTTTCCCCTGGCCTGGATCGTCGCGGTGCCGCTGGCCTCGATCGGGAGTTTTGCGATGCCGCATATTCTCAGGCATTTGATCCGGAGACCGTGAAACGGGCGCCTCAGGGGCGTCAGCACCCCTTTTCAAACCACCACGCGGCTATCGCGCAAAGGATATCAAACGCGCGGCTACAGCCCGAACAAGTGGTCTGGCGCGACGCCGCACATGTCACGTGTCACTCGCCAGAAACATCCAGTCGCCATATGGCGTATGGGGCGTGGGCGGCGACCGCATCCCCCCCTTCGAGCAGCACGTGCGGGAGGCCGCTATCCGCAATGTACAACATGCCATCTGGACCGAATGTCAGGTTGTCCGCCCACCGTAGGCGTTGATCCTGCACCACCGTCGTCTGCTGACCTTCGACATCGAAAGCATTGACTGACTGATGTTCAACATCGGTGACATAAACCGTGCCCGCGGCATCCACGGTCAGCCCGTCACTCAACGGCTTGCTTCCTGTGGTTTCGATGTCCACAGCCAGGCGTTCATGCGGCAAACGCGGGTCATTCAGCAACGCCGTCGGTACACGGTACAGGCTGTCGTGGTTCATCGCCGCGAAGTAGAGCCACGCCCCGTCCGGGCTGAGCCCGAGGCCGCTGACACCGGCTCGGAGTTCGAACAGCCCTTCATAGTACCGCATGTCCTTGATCGGGTTGCGGATCACAAGGCTCCGTGGCGCCACCGTTTCGTGTCTGCTGAGGACACGGCGTGCCTGTTCGGTGCTGACGCTATAGACGACCAGCCCTGCCCGTTTGGCAAGGATGCCGCTGTCCGCGATATAGATCCATTGCCCATCCGCGCTGACCACCAGATCGTGGAGGAACGACCCCCGTCCCGCAACCTCGGGGTCAAAGGCATGGTTGTGCACGACGGCACCGGTCGCAAGGTCGAAGGCGACGAGCTTTGGCTGCCCAAACCCGTGCCGGCCACTGTCCAGCACCCACAAACGGTTCTGCGCATCCACGGCCAGGCCCAGAGGGCTTTCCAACATCGCTTGTGCCTCGGCCATGGGGAAGGGTTGTGGCTGGTCGCCGGTCAGTTCCAGCAGTGTAGCACCGGTCGCTTCGGACGCCGGATGGACGGTAAAGAACAATCGGCCGTCGCCGGATATGGCAACATGTCCGATCGGTCGGTCGTATACCGCCACCACCTCCAGCGTGCCGTCGGGAAAGCGCGGGGGACCGCTGAAATCCTGATGCGCAGCACCGCCGCCAAAGAAAAAATACACGATGCCCAGTACCGCGATGACCACCGCGGCAAGGATCCCCATAATCCAACTCAGCACGCCCATGTTGCCACACCCCTATTCGCGCATCTGACGCCCATGCGCCAAAGCTTACCCGTTGTCGCGACCGGCGCCAGATGGAAGGTTGCGGTGTTGCGTCACGGCCCTGCCTTTACATCGGCCAGCAGACGCTCGGCCCCGCGAACAAGCAGCCTTAGGTCGCTGCCCACCGCGACAAACAGGAATCCCTCATCCAGCACCTGTTTCGCCTGCTCGGCGCCCCCCACCAGTGTCCCCACCGGTTTGCCTATGGCCTGCACCTTGCGTGCGGCCGCAAAAATCCTGTCCCAGAGTTCAGGGTCCTTTATCTGGCCCATTTTACCCATACTTGCCGCAATATCGGCCGGGCCGAAGAATACCCCGTCAACGCCATCCACTGCCGCGATCTCTTCAACGCGGTCCAGCGCTTCGAGCGTTTCGGCCTGCACCAATACACATGTTTGGTGTTCAACCTGCGCGAAGTAGTCCTGGTCCCGGCCAAAGCGGTTGCCGCGCTGCGAGATGCTGACACCTCGGGTACCTTTAGGAGGGTATCGGCAGGCCGCAACGGCACTCTCTGCCTCGGCCACGGTCTGAACCATGGGAAACAACACGCCCGGGGCGCCTAGATCCAGCAACCGCTTGACCACAACCGGATCGTTCCACATCGGCCGTACCAAGGCTGTCGACCCATAGGGCTGCGCCGCCTGAAACTGCTGCAGAACCACCTGCACCTCGTTCGGCGCATGCTCCATATCCATCAACAGCCAGTCATAGCCGATGTCCGCCACCGCATCCGCGGCAAAGCCGGAGCACAAACTGATCCAAAGACCGATTTGCGGTGTTCCGGCTTCGAGACCGCGTTTGAATGTATTCTCGATCATTGAATGTGATCCTTTGTTTTGATCGGCCCGTGCCATGAGATCGGCCCGATCGTTTCATAGCCCGGATTGGTTGCGTCGACGGTTGCGACATTCAGGATGCCGCCCCAAAATCCCATATGGTCATGCGGACATTGGTCTGACAGATCGGTCCCGGTGAAGGCAACCATGCGCACACCCATCGCCATACGGTCCCGCCCCTTCATTCCGAAACCTCGTGCGGTGCCAGCCGATCCCATTGGAATTCTACGCCGGTTCCCGGAACATCTGGTGCGACCGCCTGGCCGTCCTGCAACACCAGCGGCCGCGTGGTATAGGTGTCGATCGGGAAGCTGTGCGCCTCTACCAGACCGGGGTTCGATTGGCCCGATACAAGGCTCACATGCAGCTCTTGCATCCCGTGGCTTGAGACGGGAAGACCGTGGGCGCGAGCCGCCTCGGCTACGGCCAGCCAGCCACTAATCCCACCACAGTTCGACGCATCTGGCTGAATATGGCTCAGTTTCGAGAGCGCGAACGCGCGGTTGAAATCGTGGATCGTATGCAGGTTTTCGCCCATGGCGAGGGGCACGCCGGTCCGTTCAGCAATCGTCGCGTACCCTGTAAAGTCGTCCGGATCTATCGGCTCCTCGAACCACAAAAGGTCCAGCGGCGCAAAACCCTTGGCCGCTGCAATCGCCTGATCGACCTGCATGCCGTAGTTTGCATCGACCATGAAGGCGCGTTCAGGTCCCAGTAGTTCACGTACAGCAGCGGCCCGGGTCAGATCGTCCGCCAGTTCGGGGCGACCGACCTTGATCTTCACCCCGTCGAACCCCCGCGCCAGATAACCCTCGGTCTGTCGGAGCAGTTTGTCGAGCGGAAAGTTCAGATCTATCCCGCCAGCATAGGCGCCACAGCTGCGGGCCGCGCCACCCGCCATCTGCCACAGGGGGGAGCGATCACGTTTGCCCCGCAGATCCCAAAGCGCGATATCGACAGCCGATATTGCAAAGCTGAGCGCGCCGCCACGGCCCACGTAGTGCATATGCCAATGCATCTGCGCATAGCGCGCGGCGATATCACTCCCGTCCTGACCCAGAAGAACCGGGGTCAGATCGTGCCGGATCAGACTTGCCACCGCACGTCCGCCGCGACCCCCGGTATAGGTATAGCCGGTTCCCTCGGTACCGTCGGCCAGCCGAACGGAAGCGGTGATCAGATCAAAATGGGTGTGGTCGCCATGTTTCGCATCTGTCAGCACCTCGGCCAACGGGACGGAAAACAGCCGCGTCTCCACCGAGACGATGGCGGTCTGGTCAGCGGCCATCGTCTCCTCCCCCGGGGTCTAGGCACGGCATGTGCGCTTAGGTATACCAAGGCCAATTACATTGACCAGCCCTGCCGGCGCAAGCGGTCCCCTTGAAAGGAAACTCCGATGACCAAACCCGAAATTTTGCTGATCGGAGACTACCCGGATTGGGACATGGAGGGTCTGACTGCAAACTATACCTGTCATCAGACGCCGCACGAGGACCTGGATGCCGAGACCGCCGCACGCATCCGCTGCGTGGCGTTCAAGGGCCACAGCCTGTTCACGGCCGAGATGATGGCGGATATGCCGAACCTTGGGCTGATCGCGAACTTTGGCGTGGGCTATGATGTGATCGACGTCGCGGCAGCCAGCAGCCGTGGCATCAAGGTGACCAATACGCCGGGGGTATTGACCGACGATGTTGCCGATCTGGCGGTCGGGATGCTGATCGCGGCGACACGCCGCCTTCTGCCCGCCGACGCCTGGGTCCGCAGCGGCGACTGGGCAGCAAAGGGGAACTACCCGTTGCTGCGCACCGTGACCGGCAAACGCGCCGGCATCATGGGACTGGGCCGGATCGGGCGCGCGATCGCCGAGCGTCTGGTCGCATTCAAGATGGACATACACTACCATTCCCGTGCACCCAAGGACACGCCGCCGGACTGGACCTATCACGCAGACCCCGTCGCGATGGCGGGCGCGGTTGACTATGTCATCGTGGCGCTCAGCGGCGGTCCCGAAACCGCCGGCATCGTTTCCAAGGAGGTCATAGCCGCTGTGGGCCCTGAAGGCATGCTGGTCAATGTTTCACGCGGTTCGACCGTCGATGAAGAGGCGCTGATCACGGCGTTGCAATCGGGCGCGCTGGGCTTTGCGGCTTTGGACGTGTTTGCGGTCGAGCCGGAATGCGATCCACGCTTCGGAACGCTTGAAAACACCTTGCTGCAGCCACATCAGGCCTCGGCCACCATCGAAACACGCCAGGCAATGGGCAAATTACAGTTGAGCAACATTCAGGCGTTCTACGCGGGAACGCCGCTGATCACACCGGTGAACTGACCTTTCAGCGGCGTGCGCCCGGTCCGGGGCTGCCGATTTTGACCCTGTGGCATTCGAACTGAAAAAACTGTCGGACAAGTGTCGGATCCGCGGGTGATCGCGCGTCCTCAGCTGTGTACATTACCGTATATGGAGGGGGTCCACCATGCATTTCACCCTGATGATCTATAGCGAAGATGGCGCATATGAGCGGCTGTCCGAAGAGGCCCAGGCCGAGGTGATGCGAGGCCACCAGACCTTGCAATCCGCCCTGGGCGCCCGCGGACCGTTCGCCACCGCCAAGCTTATGCCGTCGTCGCACGCCGTGACACTACGGCCACTGTCCGAGATGGGGCAGGATCCGCTGACCATGGACGGTCCGTTTGCAGACACCAAGGAACGGTTCCTGGGCTTCTATGCGGCCGAGTTTGATGACATCGACGATGCCATTCGTCATGCAAGCTATATCGCCTCGCCTATTGCGCGCATCGAGGTGCGACCCACCAGCTGGGTTGGCGGGGTGCTTGCAACCGACCCGTAGTGGCGGTGGATTGGCTCTCGGGCCGGTTTTCCGAGGTACGGCCCCAGGCGATGGCCGCGCTGACACGTCAGTTTCGCGACATCGACCTTGCCGAAGAGGCGTTCGCCGATGCGTGCCTGCGCGCTGTTGAGCGCTGGCCGCAAATGGGTCTGCCGGATGATCCGCTGGCCTGGCTGCTGCATGTTGCGCGCAACCGCGGCATCGATCGGGTCCGAAAGGCAGGTCGGCACAATATCCTTGCCCCCATACCCGAAACGCCCGACAGCGCGGACGACGCGGTTATTGCGGATCTGGATCTGAACGGACTGCGTGACGATGTTCTGCGGCTGCTTTTTGTCTGTTGTCACCCGGCCCTTGCCCGCCAGGATCAACTGGCGCTTGCCCTCAGGGTTGTCGGCGGTCTGAGCACAGCCGAAATTGGGGGTGCGTTCCTGATCAAACCACGGGCTATGGAACAGCGGATCACGCGCGCCAAACGAACGATCGCCCAAAACCCGGTGCCTTTCGATCCGCCAGATCTGACCGAACGCGCGCATCGGCTGCGCGCTGTCTCGCAGATGGTTTATCTGATGTTTAACGAAGGATGGTCCGCAAGCTCGGGCGATATCCAGATCAAACTTCCCCTCTGTATCGAGGCGATCCGGCTGGCGCGCCTTCTGCTCAGCCTGTATCCGGGCATGTCCGAACTCATGGGGCTGCTGGCGCTGTTGTTGTTCCAGCATGCCCGCACCGCGGCGCGGATAGATGCGTCAGGCCACCTGGTTCCGCTGGACCGTCAGGACCGTGGTCTGTGGGACC
Source organism: Pseudomonadota bacterium (assembly GCA_039190275.1). Taxonomy (GTDB): domain Bacteria; phylum Pseudomonadota; class Alphaproteobacteria; order Rhodobacterales; family Rhodobacteraceae; genus Halovulum. The sequence continues at coordinate 43,240 of JBCCYF010000020.1, forward strand.
GGGATCTGATCAAAGAGGCGCGATATCTGGTGGCAAAGGCGCGGCGCAGCGGTCAACCCGGGGCTTTCCAGCTTCAGGCGCAGATTGCCGAGGCACATGCGGTTGCCAGCTCTGACAGCACTGTGGACTGGCACGGGATAGAGGCGCTTTACCGGATGCTATACCAGGTACAACCGACCCCCATCGTGCGCCTGAACCAAGCTGTCGCGGTCGGACGCGCCAGGGGCCCGGATGCCGCATTGGCCATTCTGGATACTCTTGCCGGAGACCTGCATAGATATCGCTGGTTCCATACCACAACCGCTGCATTTCGGCTGGAAGGCGGTGATGCGGCCGGGGCGATTGCTGCGCTTGAGCAGGCATTGACCTTGAACCCGACCGCTCCGGAACGCCAGGCTATGTTGGATCAGCTCGACCGTGCAAAAAAATCGGTACATGCTGTCGGATCGGGCAGCCACCCTGCGTCCTAGGTGCATCAACACACGGAGGACAGACGATGTCAGAGACGACCATGACCACTCCAGGCAACGCCGGTTGGATCGGCCACTCAAGCCCCGACAGCGGCCGGGCCCAAGCATTTTACACTGATGTGATCGGCTGGACGATCACCGAAGTTCCGATGCAGGACGGATCAAGTCACCCCTGTATCATGGTCAACGAGGCCCCTATCGGGGGGTTCTCGAAGATGCCCGAGGATACGGGGGCTTGGACTGTGTTCTTTACCGTCGAGGATGTGGACGCGCGGTGCGCAGCAGCGACCAAAGCCGGCGCTCAGTTGCTGACCGGTCCGGTGGACATGCCCGGCGTGGGGCGTATGGCCACGCTGACGGATCCGCAAGGGGCGCGCTTCGCGATGATCACCTATGAAAGCATGCAAAGCTGAGCGCCGCAGCCCTGCGCCGGGCCGAACCGGAGGATATAAGATGGTGATCATAACCCTATACTTTGTCGCAGTCCTGGTGCTTCTGCAGATCCCGATGGGACTATATGTTGGCGTGTATCGTGCAAAAACCGGGATACAGTTTCTGGATGGCGGCGACGAGACGATGATGCGGCGGATGCGCGCGCACGCCAACTTCACGGAATACGTTCCGATCACCCTTCTTGCGCTCGGTGCAGCCGAGCTGAGCGGCACGCCCGTACCGCTAATCTGGGGCGCGGGGTGCGCTCTGGTCGCGGCCCGTCTACTCCACTTTGCGGCCCTTATCCAAGTCGGGCCACAGGCAGGGCGCGGGATTGGCGCAGCGACGAACACAATCGTGATGCTGGTTCTGGGGGCGGCCATCCTATTGGCCCTCGGCGGGAGTGTCGGCAATGGCCCGTGACAGCACCCTGACAGCGCGCCTGCGCATGGCGACCGCCGGTTTGCCAGCCGTCGAAGAAAAGCAGATGATGGGCGGGGTCTGCTTCATGGTCGCCGGACATATGTTGGGCGGCGCGCGCGTCCACAAGGATGGCGTGCGCCGGTTCATGTTTCGCGTTGGACCGGAACGGGAGCCCGAAGCCCTGGATCGCCTTGGCGCCGTACGTGCTGCCATGGGCCAACGGCAGATGAAGGGATTTGTCCACGTCGACGCGGATACGCTCGACGATGATCAACTCGCGGCCTGGGTGGCGCTGGCGCGGGACTACATCGCTACTTTGCCGCCCAGAAAGGTTGTGGTGAAATGACCGACATTCCACACTTCACCAAAGACACTTTGGTGTTTCTGAACGCCTTGAAGGCAAACAATACACGCGATTGGTTTGGCGCGCACAAACAGGATTACGAGGGTTACGTAAAGGCTCCGGCCGCCGCCTTCGCGGACCAGATGACCGCGGCGCTGGGCGATCTGACCGGTCACAGCTATGCGTCGAAGGTCTATCGGATCCATCGCGACATACGGTTCTCAAAGGATAAGACGCCGTACAAATTGAATATCCATATGTCGTTCTCTCCGGGCGGAAAGGCGCCCAGCTGGATGTTCGGTCTGGGGATCGACAAGCTAAGCCTTGGGGTGGGTGTATGGGCTTACGAAGGCGATGACCTGGAGGCGTTCCGCCAGCGCATCCTGGGGGCTGAAGGACCCAAGATCGCGGCCGTCCTGAGCCAGCTTCGGGCCGACGGCAGCCGGCTGAGCGACCCGGCGCTCAAGCGGGTGCCAAATGGCTATGACAAAGCGCATCCGCATGCCGATCTTCTGCGCTACAAGGGCCTTGCAGGCTGGCGCGACTATCCCACATCCTTTGCCACCGATCCCGCCCTGGTTGCGCGTGTGACCAACGAGTTTAAACGGCTCAGGCCGCTGTTCGACCTGCTCGCGCCATAAGCAATGGGGTGAAGAACATCGGGAACTGATAGAGCGCCACGAAAAGCGCGAACACTGGTTCGAATGGCAACGCGGCAAGGTACATGCCGATCGTGCGATTGCCCATGAGAATGCCTGCGGTCCCGGTGTCCGCTGCGTCAAGTCGACCGGCGACTGCGCGGCGTGTGGCAAGGTTGCTGCCCAGATTGAACACGACCGCCAATGCCAGAACCAGGAGCGCACGCGCCGGATCTTCGAGGATCAGGGCACCGACCCGATCAAACATCGGAATTACAAAAAGCAGCATCCCACACGCCGCGAAGCCGTCGAAGATAGCCCCGTGCCGCGCGATGCGATCGGCGCCCACGCTCTGGCGTATCGCCACGCCCAAAACAACCCCACCAAAGATCATCGCCGCAAGGTTGCGGGCCAGCACCAACGGATCCAGCGCCAAAGTCGACTCGGGCAACACAAATGCTGCGGCAAGCGGCCCGAGCACCGGTGTAAGCAGCGTGGCCGCAATCGTGACCTCAAGCGCCAAGCGCGCATTGTAGCCCAACATAAAACACAGCCCGGCAGCAGAAGCGATCGGCGGTGCGGCCCCCAGGTAGACCAGGCTCGCCGCAACCTCGGGCGAGACCAACCGCCCCAGACCGCCATAGACACAGGCTGTCACCGGGATAAGCATAATCGAAATCGCCAGAAGCTGCAGCAGTCTTACGGGCCTTACAGCCGCGCGCAGGGTGGCCAGCATGTCGATCCGTGCCATCGACATGGCCAAGACCAGGGACACAAGCAGCGGCAAAGCCGGTCGCAACCCCGCTGAAAGGGACGGCAGGAACAGGGCCGCCACCGAACCCAGGGCAAGGATCCACCGCGCCCGCACCCCTATTGCTGTGAGCAAAGCGATCATACCGCGCACCTGCCCGGGTGCGTCAGAGTATCCGCCGCCGTCACACGGTCAGCCGCCCGGCCTATGCGGCCCCGCCCGGGTGCTGAAGGGGCCACGCGCATCTTTCAAACTGTGTTCATCAGGGGAGCGTGTCGCAACGGGACTACCCGCCAGTGTGGCTCATGTGGCGCGTCATGGTACCCGCCACGTTCTGGCGCGAATAGTCAAAGTCATGACCCTTTGGCTTGCGCGCGATGGCGGCATGGATTGCCCGGTCCAGCGCTTGCGGCGTCCCCTCGCGCAGCACATGGCGCAGATCGGCCTCATCCTCCTGCCCCAGACACATGAACAGCTGACCGGTGCATGTCAGGCGCACGCGATTGCAGCTTTCGCAGAAGTTATGGCTCAACGGCGTGATGAACCCGATTTTCTGGCCGGTCTCTTCAACCCGAACATAGCGGGCCGGACCGCCGGTATTCAGCGGGATATCGGTCAGGGTCCAGTTCCGCGCAAGATGGGCGCGCACGTCCTTGAGGTCCCAGAACTGATCCAGCCGCAGCCCGTCGCCCATATCCTCGCCCATGGGCATCACTTCAATAAAGGTCAGATCGAACCCGCGCTGTCCGCACCATTCGACCATTTTGTAAGCCTCGTCGTCGTTCGTCCCCTTCAGCGCGACCGCGTTCAGCTTGATCCTAAGTCCTGCCGACTGCGCCTCGTCAATACCGTCCATGACCTGTGCGAACCGGCCCCATCGGGTAATATCCCTGAATTTCTGCTCGTCCAACGTATCCAGCGAGACGTTGATCCGTTTCACCCCGCAATCGGCCAGCGGCCTGGCGTATTTGCGCAATTGCGAGCCATTGGTGGTCAGCGTCAGTTCATCCAGCGTGCCGCTGGCCAGGTGGCGTGACATCGCCTCGAAATAGGTCATGATGCCCTTCCGCACCAAGGGCTCACCACCCGTGACGCGCAGTTTGCGGATACCAAGCTCTACGAACCGTGTGCACAGGCGATCCAACTCCTCCAGGCTCAGCAGTTCGGCCTTGGGAAGGAATGTCATGTTCTCGGACATACAGTAGACACAGCGAAAGTCGCAGCGGTCGGTCACCGAAACGCGCAGATAGGTGATGGCGCGCGCGAACGGATCGATCAGTGTCGGTGTGGCTGGCATGCTGTCCTCCCCTATCCCAAACATCTAGCGACCCAGTTCCGGACCTGCAAGCGATAGACCTGACGTTTTCGTCAGGATAGGGTCGGCGCAAAAAGGATCGTGGAATGCTGGCGGACCGATTGATCGAGCGCGCCTCAAACTGGGAGGACATGCGCGCCGCCTTCCGCTGGCAGATGCCGGAGCGTTTCAATATCTCCGAGGTTGCCTGCGCACGCTGGGCCCGCCACGATCCCGAGCGGCGTGCCCTGACCCTGCTGCGGCAGGATGGTGATGTACGGCACTATTCCTATGTTGAACTGAACCGCGCGGCGAACCGTTTTGCCAATGTTTTGCGTGCACATGGTGTGGAGCGGGGGGACAGGGTCGCGGTGCTTCTGCCGCAGACGCCTGAAACCGTGCTCACGCATCTTGCCAGCTATAAGCTCGGCGCGATTGTTGTGCCGTTGTTCACCTTGTTCGGCGAGGATGGGCTGCAATTTCGACTGTTTGACAGCGGGGCCCGCGCATTGGTCACCGATCGTGCGAACCTGCCCAAAATAGTCAATATTCGCGACCAGCTGCCTGCGCTCAGTGATGTGTTTACTGTGGATGGGGCCGAAAGCGGGTCTCACGCATTCTGGCCGGAACTCGGCCGAGCGGCGGACGCGTGCGAAACCGCCGCGACCGGTCCCAATGACCCGGCCTTTCTGTCATATACCTCGGGTACGACCGGGCCGCCAAAAGGCGCCCTGCACGGGCATCGGGTCTTGCTGGGGCACCTACCGGGTGTTGAGTTGCATCATACCTTCCTGCCGCAGCCGGGTGATTGCCTTTGGACCCCTGCGGACTGGGCCTGGATGGGCGGACTTGCAAACGTCATGCTACCGTCGCTGACCTACGGTGTCCCGCTGATCGCGCATCGGATGGCAAAGTTCGACCCCGACCATGCATTTCACCTGATGGACCGTCTGGGCGTCCGAAACGTCTTTCTACCGCCGACGGCGCTTAAAATGATGCGTGCTGCCGCGCCCGTTCGTCTGCCCAAGCTGCGTTCGGTCGCATCGGGTGGTGAGGCGTTGGGTGCCGGAATGCTCGAATGGGGCCGCAGTTTTTTCAACACCGAGATCAACGAGTTTTACGGGCAGACGGAGTGTAACCTTGTCCTGAGCAACTGCGCCGCGGTGATGCCGCCGCGGCCAGGCTCCATGGGCAAGGCCGTCCCGGGACATGAGGTCGGCATTCTTGATCCCGACGGGCAGATCGCGGCACCCGGGGAAACCGGGGATATCGCGGTCCGACGCCCCGACCCAGCGATGTTCCTGGAGTATTGGGGCCGTCCGGAAAAGACGGCTGAAAAGTTCCTGGGCGACTGGATGCTGACGGGCGACCTGGGCCATGCGGATGAGGACGGCTATGTCTATTTCGCATCCCGGACAGACGACGTGATCACATCCTCGGGCTACCGTATCGGTCCAACGGAGATCGAGGATTGCCTGACCGGGCACCCTGATGTGTTGATGGCGGGCGTTATCGGTGTGCCAGATCCCATCCGGACCGAGGCGGTGAAAGCCTTTGTCGTGCTGCGCGAAGGCGCCGACGCAGACGGATTGGACCGTGTGCTGATCAACCGTGTCAGGGAACGCATCAGCGCGCATGTGGCCCCGCGCGATGTCGCCTTTGTTGACGGTCTGCCGATGACAGCCACCGGAAAAATCATGCGCCGCCGTCTCAAATCGGAAAGCTAATCAATGGAACCAGTCGTCCTCTTTGCCCTGATCGGCGTCCTTGGTATCGGCGCCCAATGGCTTGCCTGGCGATTGCAGATGCCTGCGATCGTCCTGATGCTGGGTGCGGGCCTATTGGCGGGGCCGGTCACCGGGCTACTGGACCCGGCGGAGGGGTTCGGGGATCTGCTGCGCCCGATCGTCGCGGTTGCTGTCGCCGTGATCCTGTTCGAAGGCGGGCTCACGCTGAATTTTGCGGAACTTCGCGAGACCAGACCGGCGATCCGCCGTCTGGTCTTTGTGGGGGCACCCTTGGGCTGGCTGCTTGCCGCCCTGGCCATTCACTATGGCGCGGGCCTGAGCTGGCAGTCATCGGCGGTGTTTGGCGGTATTCTGGTCGTCACTGGGCCCACGGTCATCACACCCCTGCTGCGGCAGGCCCGGCTCAAGAGCCGCCCCGCGTCGATCCTGCGGTGGGAGGCGATCGTCAACGACCCCGTCGGCGCACTATGCGCGGTTCTGGCCTTTGAAGTGGTTGCCGCGTTGGCGGGCGCGTCCACACTGCTGAAAGCGGCAGAGCACTTCGTTTTGGGCCTAACGGTGGCGGCTATCGCAGGATATGCAGCCGGGCGGGGTATCGCCTTTGCCTTTCGTCGCGGGCAAGTGCCGGAATACATGAAGGTACCGGTTCTGTTCGGTGCGGTGCTGGCAATCTATGCCTCGACCGATGCGCTGTTGCATGAAAGCGGTCTGCTGGCGGTAACGGTGATGGGCGTAGTGCTGGCCAACGCCCATCTGCCATCCTTCGACGAACTGCGCCGCTTTAAGGAGCATGTGACGGTCATTCTGGTGTCGGGCGTCTTCATCCTGCTCGCCGCTTCGCTGGAAGTGGAGGTCCTGAACCAGTTAAACTGGCGCACTGCGCTTTTCATCGCCCTGATCGTGCTCATCGCCCGGCCGGTTACGGTGATGGTGTCGTTGATCGGGACGGGCCTCAGCTGGCAGGAAAAGGCGATTGTCGCCTGGATCGCGCCCCGCGGCATTGTGGCGGTCGCGGTGGCAGGTTTGTTCGGCACAAGGCTTGCCGAGTTGGGCGTGGTGGATGGCGCGTTGCTGACACCGCTTGCCTTTGCGCTTGTCGCGGCAACTGTTGTACTTTCCGGTTTTACGATCCGCCCGGTGGCGCGCGCGCTTGATCTGGTATCAACACAAACCCCCGGCGTTTTGATTGTCGGTGCGTCAAGCTGGTCCGTGGCCTTGGCCAAGGCCTTCGCCGAGCGCGAGATACCGGTGCTGGTCGCGGACCGGAATTTCCACCGTCTGCGCCCTGCACGAGAGGCGGATGTGCCGGTCTTCCACGGGGAGATCCTGTCCGAAGCCGCAGAACATCACCTGGACCTCAACGCCTACGAGATCCTGATCGCGGCGGGGGACAATGATGCCTACAATACGCTTGTCTGCACCGATTTCGCCCCGGAGTTCGGGCGCACAAATGTCTTTCAAGTTGGCCGTACCGCCGACGGTGCGAACAACCGGGACCTGCCGGCCACGTTGGGGGGACGCCCTTTCGCGGCGGGCGCTTCCTTCTCGGACCTGGCCGGGCGCGTCGCCGGGGGCGAGGTATTCTCGGTGTCGGATGCACCGAACCCGGCCGCATTGCCGTTCGCAACCCTCAGCACCGCCGGTGTCAAAATGCTCGCCACGCCGCCCGTCAAGACAGCCGGAGACATCCTTGCGCTGGGTCCAGCATCGGATTGACAGCCGAACCCTTGTGCCCAGGCTTTACCGCCAAGGTTTTCACTGTATTGATAAATAGCGGCGGAACGTCATAGGTCACTGGAAACGTGTGCGGATCCGCTGCAGGATCTGGTCCCGTGCCTGCCGGTAGGCAGCCAGCTTTTCCTCCCGCGTTTCCCCCAACCCCGAGGGGTCGAATATCGGCCAATACTCGACATCGATTGCATGCACACGGGTGTATTCCTGCGCAAAGCGCAGCGACGCTGGCGACAGGGCGACGATCAGGTCATAGCTGTCGATTTCATCGCCCCATTCCTCCATCTCCTCAAACGAACGGGTACGATGCCGGGTTAACTCGACACCGATCTCGGCACAGACAGCAACCGAAAATCCGTCTATTTCCTGCTCGTGCCGGACGCCGGCGGATTGGACGTAGATCCGTTTGCCATGCTGCTGTTTCAGAATGCCTTCGGCCATCGGTGACCGGACGGAGTTGTAGTCGCAGCAGAACAGGACCGAACTGGGCGTGCGGTCCACCATGTGTCAGCCCTTGAAATGCAGGACGCAAATCAGGGTGAACAGGCGTCTGGCCGTGTCGTGATCCGTCTCGATCTTGCCCTCCAGCCGCTCTGTCAGGATCCGTGCACCCTCGTTATGGATCCCGCGGCGCCCCATATCGATCGCTTCGATCTGGCTGGGCGGCAGACGTTTTACGGCATCGAAGTAAGCTTCACATATTTGGAAGTAGTCGCGCACCACCTGGCGGAATGGGCTGAGTGACAGATGCAGCGCGGTTACAAGCGTGTTGTCTTCGGTCGAGACCGCCATGACGAGGCGACGGTCCGCAATGGAAAGGGCCAAACGGTAGGGGCCGACCGGAGGCGCCTGACCGTCACGCGTGGGCAGCGCAAACGCATTATCCTCCAGCAGATCAAATATGGCTACACGCCGCTCCTGCTCGATCTCAGGGGTTGGCGCGGGCAGACCAGAGTCATCCAGAGAGATATCGACCAGCCGATCCGTCATTGCGGCGCCTCGTTCAGGCGCGCAAGCCGCGCCGAAACTGACAGTCCGTGCGCCTGCAAGCTTTCCGATGTGGCGAGCGTGACGGCCGCCGGTCCAATCGCCCTGAGACTGCCCGGGGTCATCCGCGCCAGGCTGGTCCGCTTCATGAAGTCCAGGACCGAGAGACCGGAGGAAAATCGGGCAGACCGCGCCGTCGGCAGCACATGGTTTGGTCCGCCGATATAATCTCCGATCGCCTCGGGCGTCCAAGCGCCTAGAAAGATTGCACCCGCATGCCGGATCTGTGCCGACAACGCCTCGGGGTCGGCGACGCACAGTTGCAAGTGTTCGGGTGCGATACGGTCCGATAGCGCGGCCGCCTCGTCCAGATCCCGAACGGTAATCACCGCGCCGTGCTGACGCCAACTTGCACCCGCGACCGCGCGCCGTTCCAGGCTTTCAAGGCGTTTGTCCACTGCCCGCATCACGGCACCGCCGAACTCGGGATCCGTCGTGATCAGGATGGATTGGGCGCTTTCATCATGTTCGGCCTGACTCAGCAGATCGAGCGCAATCCAGTCCGGGTCATTACCGGTGTCGGCAATCACCAGAACCTCCGACGGTCCGGCGATCATGTCAATTCCCACGTGACCGAACACCTGCCGTTTGGCCGCAGCGACATAGGCGTTCCCCGGTCCGGTGATCATGTCCACCCGCGGGACACTTGCCGTGCCATAGGCCAACGCCGCGATCGCCTGCGCGCCTCCGATCCGGTACACGGTCTCAACACCCGATATGCGCGCCGCATAGAGGACCAGCGGGTTAAGCGTGCCGTCCGGGGTCGGCGCACAGATGGAAAGGCGTTCGACACCTGCAACCCGGGCAGGAATTGCGTTCATCAAAACCGATGATGGATACGAGGCCAGACCGCCGGGAACGTATAGCCCGGCCGCCTCGACCGGGGTCCAGCGCCATCCCAGCTGCGCCCCATTTTCGTCAGTCCAGTGCGTGGCTTCGGGCATCTGGCGCAGGTGGTAGCTGCGGATCCGCTCCGCCGCCAGGGAAAGCGCGTCGCGCTCCTCCGCCGGTACTGCGGCTTCGGCGCGATCAAAATCGTCAGGCGTGAGCGCCATTGTTTCGGGCGTGAGGGACAGCCGGTCAAACCGTTGCGTCAGTTCGATCACCGCCGCGTCGCCCCGCTGGCGCACATCCCGCACAATGCCCGCAACCGCCGCATCCACATCAGCGTCATCTTCCCTCTTGGCGCTCAGCAGGGTCGCGAATGCGGCCTCGAACCCGGCATCCCGGGTCGACAATATCTGTGGCATGGTCCCTCCTCTTCCGCCCGACCTATCAAGGCGACACAGGCGGCTCAAGGGTCGAGCGTGGGATCGACGCGATGCAGGGCCGACACCGCGGGTCCGGGCACCTGCGCACCGCCTGCGACCCCTATACCGGGCTCCCCTCCAGATCACGCATCATCTGTACCTCATCCACATATGTGCCCTTGTCACGCAACCCTCGGGGAAGATGCCCGGTGACAACAAATCCTGACCGCTCATAGAGCCGTCGGGCCGCCGTACCCTCGGCCGCCACACGTAACTCCAGCTGGATGACCCGACCGGTTGCATCGGCGAAAATCGCCTCGAGCAGGCGACGCATTTGGCCCTTACCGCGATAGGCCGGCCGGCTGAAAACCGCACTCAGACTTCCGCGATGCGCCTCACGAGGATTGGGCATCGCCTGCCATCCGGCGGTGGCCACGATGGCCGGTCCTTCGAAACACCCAAAAACGCGGACGGAACCCAACCGTTTGGCAAAGTGCGCCTCATCCAGGGCCAGTTCTGTTTCATACTGCGCGCCATAGGCACGCGGTTCCGATCTCAGCATCTCAAGCCGGATGTCCCGCCAGGCCGAGGCATCACCAGGTGTCAGACGACGC
>JBCCYF010000021.1:0-51863 GCA_039190275.1 Pseudomonadota bacterium
CGAGATCATGTTCGGCAGGCTCAAGGATTGGCGGCGTGTGGCAACCCGATACGACCGTTGTCCCAGAGTATTTCTCTCGGCCATCGCACTGGCTGCGCTCGTCATCTACTGGCTGTGAAACTCAATGAGTCCAGACCCTAATGAGGTGCCTGCTTTGTCGCATGTTCCAAGCTACACACAATGTGGCTATGACTACAAATGACATAGAGCTAGGGACTGCTTATCGTGGGTACAAAGACCCAGTCGTCTTGGGCATCTCAAACAAAGAACGGCTGACCCATTTGTACTCTGTCGGGCAAACCGGCACTGGCAAGTCGACACTTCTCTTAAATCTCGCAATCCAAGACGCCAAAGCTGGTGCAGGGTTCTGTCTAATAGACCCTCACGGTGATCTCGCAGAGGAACTGCACCATACGTTGGCTAGAAAGCACCTATACTGGAACGTAGCCGATCCTGCTTGTCCATTAGGATACAATCCACTCTCGCGTGTTACTGAGCGCTTTCGACCACTTGTCGCGTCTGGGCTCATTGAAGCCCTAAAAAAGCAGTGGCCGGACGCGTGGGGCGCTAGGATGGAGCATTTAATGCGATATGCAGCGTTGGCGCTCCTAGAGCGGCCAGGCGTCGACCTGCGCGACGTCATGAAGCTCTTTATATACAAAGGCTTCAGACGACAGGTTACTGAGAGTATCTCTGATCCGCAGGTTCGCTTCTTCTTGAAGCACGAGTTTCCGGCTATGAACTACCAAACCAGCGCAGATGGGGTCGCGCCCATTGCCAACAAGCTCGGTGCGTTCTTGGCGCATCCAACGGTTCGGACTGCGCTGTGTGAGCCAAAACAGCCACTCAGATTTCGTAGAACCATGGATCAAGGTGACATTCTATTGGTAAACTTGGCCAAAGGACACCTCGGTGCGGACATAGGCAACATCTTGGGCGGCTTCATAACTTCCAGTATCATGCAGGCGGCGTTCACCCGCCAGGATCAAGCCCTAGACGAACGCCGACCGTTCTTCCTTTACGTTGACGAGTTCCACAGTCTCACCACCAAGGCTTTTGCCGGTCTACTCTCGGAGGCCCGGAAGTATGGTCTCGGCCTCGTTTTGGCGCACCAGTACCTCACACAGACCGATGCTGAAGTGCGTGACGCCATCATCGGAAACGTTGGCACGATGATTGTCTATCGCCTGGGAGCCACTGATGCGCCGTTCTTTGAGCGATTGCTTTGGCCTTTCTCAGCCCGTGACCTGCAGAACCAGCCGAACTACCATGCGTCTGTCTGGTTGAGGCAAAATGGGGAACCTATGAGACCATTCTCAGCGGCCATGCATCCGCCCTGTCGGCGAGCTAAAAAAAACAATCATACGCAAGTTAAAGCAGCCCCGAAATTCCAGTACCACCTTAAGTCGTTTAATAGAATATTCACTCATAAATGCTCATTGAAGTCGCTTGATTGTTCAGGTGACATCTTATCTCTCGCAACGATGAATGTTCGAAGAGTGTCTCGGAGACCTCCGCCATTAGGGACGGGCACCCCGAAATCGGGATTCTACGGCTCTGTTGAGCCGTATTTTGCGGTTCGAACTCTCGATTTTGGACCAACAAGGACGGAATCAAAAAATCCCCATTCTACAGCTAGAAATAGGGGTATTTTGCGGTTCGAACTTTCTGACTAGATCGCGCGGATTGCCACGTTGATTTGACCAGAAGCAAGCTTGCCAATCAGCTCAGGTCGTGGTGTGGCGTCTTCGTTTGTGGACATTCGCTTAAGTTCTTTCAACCATGGGTTTGGGTTTAACTGAAGTTGCCCGCTCTTAATGCACAGAGCAGCGGCGCAGTTCTTCAAATGCAGTCGTTGTTCCTGTGGTGTACCGCAGACAAGCGGGGCCTGAAGATTGGCTGCGAGCGTCACGAGATCATCAAGGTCAGCTTCAGTTTTTTGTTGATCCTCCGCCCGCTTCAGTTCCTCTTGCAGCCGCTGCTGCTCGAACGCTGCACTCTGCTTGCGTCGTTCGAAGTCTGGGCGGGTGATCGCGCCGTCAACCAGAAGGTCGGTGAGTCGATCCTGGCGGGCATTCGCATCCGCGATCCTTAACCGGATGGACCTGTCGAGCTCGCTACCGGCGGTGTCGGTCAACCAATTCCGAAGGCGAGCGCGCACTTCGACCAACTGGGCTTTCGTCAGCTCGAGCCTTCTCAAGCGGTCTATGATTTGCGCATCTAACCGGTCTTCGCGAATGGTACCGTTTGAGCATTTGGATGTGTGGCAACGGTAGTATGTATGGGTCTTCTGGGTCTCCCCAGTTAGCGTCTTGCCACAGTCGGCGCAGGTCAAAAGGCCACGATACTTTCGCTCGTGTTTGCTGTTTTTCTTTTGGGTTCGGGCAGCCTTGATCTGCTTTACCTGCCGAAACTGTACAGCGGTGATAAGCGTTTGATGTGCGCCATCGTAAAGCTTGCCGCAAACCAATAGCTTGCCGACATAGAAGGGGTTGCCGATCATCGTCTCGATGTTCCGACGAACAACGGGGCGACCCGACCAGCCAGTCAAGCCCCGCCGAGCCATCTCCTCTGTCAAGCTGGTGATGGAGTATTCTCCAGAGCAGTAGAGGTCGAAGGCGGCTTTGACGAGAGGGGCCTTGATGGGATCGAGGGTCTTGAGCTTGCCACGACCATTATCGACGTAGCCAATTGGCGCCCGGAATGGGCAAAAGCCCTGGTTTAACCGCCCGTAGATGCCCTTTTTCACCTCGGCGCTAAGGTTACGGCTGTAGTGCGCGGCCAACGCCATATTGATGTCAGCGATGAAGCGTCCGCTCACGCTGTCAAAGTCTACACTTTCGGCCGCCACATAGATTTTGACGCCGAGTTTGGCTATGCGCATCAATGCGCGCTCAGTCGGTGTAGTTGCGGGAGAACCTGTCTGTTTTGTGGATGATGAGGCCTTCAGCCCCGCCGCGACGAAGTTCTCGCAACATTGCATCGAGCACTGGCCGCCCGACTTTTGAGGCCGTCTCTTGTTCTTCAAACCACTTTGTGACCTTGAGACCGTTTTGACTCGCAAAATTCCTGATCGCATGTTTTTGGACTTTCAGTGAGGCACCGTCACCTTGCCGCACTGTAGAAACCCGGATGTATCCAAAACAGGGCTTCATGCATTGTCGATTAGATTTTCTGACTCTATCACATCGCCAGAATTCCGCGAATCTTCCTCGTCGCGCCAAGGCCACGTTCCGTCCCGCTTCATGCGTTCATAGATGCTCTGGCAGAGATCGAGGTGCTTTTGTAGGTGATCGTCGTCGCTTATGCATTCATTTTATGAGTGTGGCTTTTGGGGGCTAGTAGCCACCATATGTGATGTATCCATAAAGCAGGTCAAATAGTTTGACTTGCTTTATGAGCCTGTAAGCAAACGCTTCAAGATCGTTTTGCGTAGCTGTGGTCACGTGGATTTGGGCCGGTTCAATGACCGCAAGGGCTATACCTTCGATGAACTGGTGAAGGAGATTGGCAACTACATGCTTTGTGCGCAGATCGGGGTGTAGCCCGAGTTTGACAAGAGTGCCACCTGTATCAAAAGGTGGCTTGAGGGGATGAAGTAAGACAACAACGCGATCTTCCTCGACGCGGCCGAGGCGCAGAAGGTCGAAGACTAAAATCATGGACCGAACTGCTAGGGTTGACCAGATCGTCGCCGAGTAACAGCTCGCATTGCCGACATTATCAAGGCCCCCGTCAGCGGACGGGGGCCTTTTGCGGTTCAGGGCAATGCAGAACCTCTCAAGTCTTTCATTCGTGACGTGGTGTGCGGCGGTCGCAATGATTTGTACGACTTCGTCTGGCTGCATATGGCTCATACGGTTCAGCGCCCCGGCGAAAAGCCTCAAACGGCCATCGTTCTCCGTGGTGATGGTGGATGCGGAAAGAGCACCTTCGGTCTCATCTTCGAGCGTTTGGCTGCTCCTTATGGCCTGACAATTTCAGAGGGGGAACACGTTACCGGACGTTTCGCTGGTCAGCATCTCAGCACTGCAATCGTGGCGGTTTGTACTGAAGCGCTCTTCGCCGGTGACCCCAAAGTGAACGGCAAGATCAAGAATCTCGTCACAGCAGAGAGCATTTTGGTCGAGCCCAAGGGGCTGCCACCGATCATCATGCCATCGTTCACCCGCTTCATCTTCGACAGCAACGACGAGCGCGTAGTGCCGATCGATGGCAACGGTTCTGAGCGTCGCTATCTGGTGATGGAAATCAGCGACGCGCATAAAGACGACCACGAATACTTCGACAAGATCTACAATGCGATCGATGGTGAAGGACTCCCAGCACTCCTCTGGGAACTTGAGAACTACTGTCCGGGAGACCACGGACAGAAGTGGAGCGATCTGCGTACTGCTCCTGACACCCCTGAGCGTCGCAAGATGCACTGGCACAAAACGAGCCGAGTCAAACGCGCCGTGGTCCGCATGATCCAGGACGGAGGTGTAACGATGAAAACCGAAAGCGGCCAAACCTTCCGCTACAACTTCGAGACAGGTCAAACGTTCCGTCTTCCTCAACCCGAACTGCGTCGCTTTCTTCGTAGCTCAATGAACGAGTACGACGCGAAGGACGGGGACATTCTCGACCTGATGTCAGAACTCTTCGGTGAAACCGTGATCGACGACGACGGACAGGAGTATGCGACATGCTCAACACATCGCGGTTCCATTGAGTGTGAAGAATACTCGCCAGAGTTGGAAGGCGACGCATGGAATGAGATCAAGCGTACCGGCGTGCGTTACTTCGAGTTCCCGCCTGTCGAGCTGCTGCGCGCAGCCATCAAGGATCGCTTTGATCGTGGTGACGAAAATGATGCCGGGTAATTCATCTGCAAATCTGATGACGGTCGAGGAAGCGGCGGCGTACATTCATCCAACTGTACGCCCTAGCTCCATCCGTACCGCCATCCGCAAAGGTGAATTCAGCGCGAGTAGGCTGGGCCGCCGCTACTATGTTCAACATTCAGAAGTAGAGAGATTTATCGAATGCCACGTAAACGCAAACCAACCCGCCTCTATCAAAGAAAAGACGATGGAGCATGGATCATCATCGACGCCGGTAAACACATACGGACAGGATATGGTGAAGGATTTCATGCAGAAGCAGAAGAAGCACTCGCAAGATACATCCGCGAGAAAACCAGTCGCGAAATCGTAAAGGTGGAACCTGACCAGATTTCGGTTGGCGAAGTGCTGGTACGCTAAGGAGAGGAACGACTGGGTCTCGTAAAAGACCCAGAGCGTCTTCTCAACTCTATCAATGCGCTTTCCCCGTACTGGGCGGATAAGCTCGTCTCAGAGGTCACGCATGACGCTTGTGTGGGTTATACACGCTGGCGCAAGAAGTCTGCTTGGACCATGCGACGCGAAATGGGTACTTTGAATGCCGCGCTCAAGCTTGCTGCTGCGCGCAACCGCATTCCATATGCGCCAATCGTCACTCTGCCACCGAAGGGTCAAGCAAAGGACCGCTGGCTGTCAGAAGACGAGGTCTTGCGCCTTCTGAGCCAGTCAGAATCCCACGTTCGCCGCTTCATCCGCATCGCATTGGCGACTGGTCGCCGCAAAGGGGCGATCTTGGGCCTAAAATGGGTCCCCTCCATAGACAGCGGCTGGATAGATTTGGATCGTGGGGTGATCCACTTCCTCGGAAAAGCAGAAGAGGAAACGAAGAAGAAGAAGAAGGGGGTCGTGCGCGTCCCAAGCAAACTCCTCAAGGAGATGAAGCAGTGGGATCAGGACTGCGAGTATGTGATCAGCCGTCGTGGAACAAGCGTTCAGAACATCAAGAAAGCATTCTCCGGGGCGGCCCCGCGCGCTGGGCTGAACGACGTAACACCGCACACTCTTAAGCACACTGCTGTCACGTGGGCATTTTTGGCAGGCATGACGCTGGAGCAGGCGACAGACTATTTCTCAACCTCTCGCGAAACCCTCGAGAACGTCTATCGCTCTTACAGTCCTGATGCTCAGAAGGATGCCGCAGCGATCATGGATTCCGTTCTCTGAACACGCCCCAACTCGGAATAGTTAGAACAGAAAAAGCACAAAAGCCTCCTGAAACGTTGCAGATATCGTTGCGGCGGGGATCAGCGAAAAACAATAGGCCCCGTCAG
Organism: Pseudomonadota bacterium; assembly: GCA_039190275.1. Classification (GTDB taxonomy): domain Bacteria; phylum Pseudomonadota; class Alphaproteobacteria; order Rhodobacterales; family Rhodobacteraceae; genus Halovulum. The sequence continues at coordinate 6,158 of JBCCYF010000021.1, forward strand.
GGGCCTTGTTTTATTGGTCGGAGTGGCGAGATTCGAACTCACGACCCCTGCCTCCCGAAGACAGTGCTCTACCAGGCTGAGCTACACTCCGACTGGCGGGGTTATAGGTGCGCTCTGGGTGGTGCGCAAGATGTAAGCCCGTCTTGCTTTGCGGATAGCCGCCGAAACGCGGGCGCGCCGCGGTGATACCACATACTAGCCATAATTGATTGGGTACATTGGGTCCGTAGGGGTGCCCTTGCGCCGGATTCCTTCGGCCAACCTGCGAAAGAGGACCTTATGCTGCTGGATATCGTACGTTTTGGCCACGTGATCGGCATCGCACTTGGGCTGGGGCTGGCGATATACGCCGATGGCCGGTTCCTCCGCGCGCTGTCATCTCCCATTCGCGCGGGCGAGCTTGAGGTTTTACGCGCAATCCATGCCCACGTGCTTGTCGCCATGGGTATTCTCTGGGCCACCGGGCTGATACTGCTTTATGTGCGCACCGGCTTTGTCCCAAGCGAGTTTGCCCCCAAGCTGTTTTTCAAAGTCAGCGTTGTCACACTGCTGACCGTGAATGCAGTCCTGATCGGTAGGCGGGTGATGCCAAAACTCGAACGGTACGAGGGGTTTTCCTTCATCCAGATGCCGGTGTTGATCCGCGTCCAGCTTTCCCTGATCGGAGCCGTCTCGGCAGCATGCTGGTTGAGCCTGTTGGCTTTGGGCGTTTTTCAGGACTTCAAGCGCATGAGCGCCGGCGCCATAGCGGACGTTCTGCAATGGTTTTTCATGATTCCGTTGGCCGGGGCCATGACCCTTGCGCTCTTCGCACCGACCGTTTTCGCGGTGAAACGCTATCGGGACCGCCGGCGGATGGCCATTGCACATCCGCAGCCGGCCTACGCCCGGCAGAGGATGTACTACCCCCGACGCTCCTGACGGCTCTGGGCCGCGCGCGGCAGCAAACGCCCAGGTTATGCGTTTAGTTCAGCGACAATTGCGTCGCCCATGGCGGAGGTGCTGACCGGTGCGCGGCCATCCTCCCCGATCAGATCGGCAGTACGCAGCCCCGCGCCCAGAACCTTTTCAACGGCGGCTTCAACCAATGAGGCCTCTGTGCCCAAGTCAAACGAATACCGCAACGCCATCGCAAAGCTCAGAATACAGGCGATCGGGTTCGCCTTGCCCTGTCCCGCGATATCAGGGGCTGAGCCGTGCACCGGTTCATACAAGGCCTTGGGCCGCCCGTTTGCCATCGGCAAACCCAGTGATGCCGAGGGGAGCATGCCAAGGCTGCCGGTCAGCATGGCGGCTGTGTCCGAGAGCAAGTCCCCGAACAGATTGTCGGTCACGATCACATCGAACTGTTTTGGCCAGCGCACCAACTGCATCGCACCGGCGTCCGCATACATATGGCTCAAAGCGACATCCGGGTACTCGTCGGTCCCGATCCTCTGCAGGACCTCGCGCCACAATACGCCGCTTTCCATGACATTGGCCTTTTCCATAGAACAGACCTTGTTCTGACGCCGACGCGCCAACTCGAACGCCGAGCGGGCGACGCGCTCAATCTCGCTTTCCGTATAGCGCTGGGTGTTAATCCCGACCCGTTCATTGCCCTCTTCGATGATACCGCGCGGCTCGCCGAAATAGACCCCCGACGTCAACTCGCGCACGATCATGATATCGAGGCCCGAGACCACATCCTTTTTCAGACTGCTAAAATCCGAAAGCGCATCAAAACACTGCGCAGGACGCAGGTTAGAGAACAGGTCCATCTCCTTGCGCAGGCGCAGCAGGCCGCGCTCCGGCTTCACACTAAAGTCCAGATCGTCGTACTTCGGACCGCCGACTGCACCAAGCAGGACGGCGTCGACCTCCTGCGCATGGGCCATGGTGGCATCGCTGAGGGGTGTCCCATGCGCATCATAGGCTGCACCTCCAACCAGGTCTTCCGCAACATCGAATACGATGCCGCGGGCGCTCCCCATCCAGCCAATGACTTTGCGAACCTCGGCCATGACTTCGGGGCCGATACCGTCGCCGGGAAGGATCAGAAGGGAAGGGTTGGTCATCTTGGCACTCGTCCGTTTGTGTTATGCTGTGCTGGTATCGACTTGACCCTATACCGTCAAGAAACCGGACCGGAATGTCGGCCGGGCTTCGCATCCTTCGCTCGGCTCCAGTGCCATATAGTGGGGCACGGCATAGCGTGTGGTCAGGGCAGGGTCACATCCACCCAGACGAGCCGATGGTCCGAACTGACGCGCTTGCCCGTGCCGATCCATTCCGCGCCTGGGGTGCCCTGCGCCGGCCAAAACACACCGGCATCCAGAACCGTAAGGTCCACAGACGGGAGCACATAGTCAACGCGCAGATTGCCGGGCCCACGCGTATCATTCCAATCCGCAGTATCCTGCGAGGCGGGACCGTCATGAAGTCTGTTTGCCCCGGCCTGAATGCGCGCCGCCTCTGCTGCACCTGCACTCTGAGGTGCGGGATCTTGAAGACGGGGATGCGTCAACAGCGACAATATCCCCTCGTGCCGACCGTCGCCGTCCACCGGATCGGCATTCAGATCACCAAGAACGACGAACGGAGCGTCCGGGGCGCGTCGTGGCATACCCGTGTCATCGGGGAACACCGTCCCGTCGATGTACTGCCGCCAGAACGCAATCTCGTCGTGGTTGCGTTTTCCATTAAAGTCCTCGGGACCATCAAAAACCGGTGGAGTCGGGTGTGAGGCCAGGAGGTGCAGGACGCCACCTGGCACCTCCACCGGCACATCCCAATGCGACTTTGACGAAAGTCGCAACCGTTGCCACTCAGGCTCAGAAGGGATCGGCGCGGCCCCGTCCAACGGTTGTAGTGCACCGGGGAACTCGGCCCAGCGCAACAGGCGAAAGGTTGCCACATCGTCCGCCCTGATGGGGAACCGCGCAAGAATGGCCATCCCGTATTGGCCTGGGAAACGGCCGTAGCCAAAACTGTCAGCAGGACCGGATGTTGACCCGTCACCGTTCAGATCCATCCCGCTGGGGACACCGGTGTTCACAGGCGCACTAAACCGATGCGCCAGCCGAAGCCCGCTTTCGCCGGTTGCAAGGATGTCGGCAAACCGGTTGAGCGCGAGTTGGCTGCCGTCGTAGTCAAATTCGTTGAGCAAAAGGATATCGGGCCGCACGGTCTGTAAAATACCGACGACAGCGTCGATCTGCGGATCCTCGCCGCGATCCAGATCTCGCAACAACAGACCGGGGCCCGAGCGCGACAGTGACGCATTGAAACTGGCGATCCGTATGGTTTCGGCGGTCGCCAACTCGGCCGCCATCACCAGCCCCACCAAAACGAAAAATGTCCGCATCAGATCCGTCGGGTGCGCCGCACAAGCCAGGACACTTTGAGGATCGCAGCCCCGCGGATCACCAAGGACCCACTGATGAAGGCCCAGAGTGTCGTCCCCCAGACCAAGCCCTGGTAGTCCCCCAAGGTGTTGGGGTTGAACCATCCGCTCAGCGGCCCTGCAATCAGCGGAAGCAGATAGATCAGCACGACCCCGAAGATGATGTTGACGATACCGTCGCGGTAAAGTCGCCGTTCAACCTTGCGCCCGTAGCCCGGCTCGAACGTCGGCAGGTTTATCCACAGGTTGAAATCCCGCCGACCTATTGGCCATGGGATGATCCAAAGAAACAGCGCAAAACCGGCAAGTGCAAGAAATGTCACCAGAAAGCTGAGTGCCGCAGCCCGTGTGATCAGCACCTGATAGGTCGTGTCCCCCTGCCCGCCAACCCATCCGCTGACCAGCGCAACCGGGCTGAACGGCAGGTGAGTAAGGGCCACTGCCTGGTCCGCCAGCGCGAGGTAGGACGCGGCAAACCCGTCCACCCCCACTTCGGCACGACACAGGAATACCAGTGACAGCACCTGGACCCCAAAGATCGTATACCGCACGCGATTATAGGGCGGCGCAAATCTGAAATCGATAAGTCCAGGGTGTGTCGAGGCGTACTCGAATATCGTGAACGCGGCCGCAATCCCGGCCACGATCAGCGTAATCTCCTGTGATGCGGTGCTGACATTGGGCAGAAGAAACGCTGGCGACGCGATGATCAGTACCAACGCGGTCGCCCGGACCAGGGCACCTATCAACCGCGCGATCACAGGTGTACCTCCGGCGCGCCAGTCAGTGAAATTGGTGGCCCGATATTATGCCCATGGCATTCGGGCTGAATAACTGTTCTCGAACCGACCAATTGCCGTCTCATTCTTTAGGGTCAGCCCGATGTCATCGAGCCCGTTAAGCAAGCATTCCTTTTTGAACGGGTCCACCTCGAATGAGATTTCGCCGCCATCGGGCCCCTGTATCGTTTGGCTTTCCAAATCGACCGTGAGCACCGCATTGGCCCCACGTTGCGCGTCATCCATGAGTTTGTCCACATCTTCTTTCGGCAATACAATCGGCAAGATACCGTTTTTGAAGCAATTATTAAAGAAAATGTCCGCGAATGAGGTGCTAATCACAACACGGATTCCGAAATCCAATAGGGCCCAGGGCGCGTGCTCGCGGCTGGATCCACAGCCGAAGTTGTCGCCCGCAACCAGGATCTGCGCATTGCGATACGCAGGCTTGTTCAGAACAAAGCTGGCGATCTCGTCCCCGTCGGGTGTGTAGCGCATCTCATCGAACAGGTTCACACCAAGTCCGGTGCGTTTGATTGTCTTAAGAAACTGCTTGGGTATGATCATGTCCGTATCGACATTGACCAGCGGCATTGGTGCGGCTACGCCCTCGATTTTGTTGAATTTTTCCATCAAAGGTCCCTCACGTCCGTCAATCGCCCGGTGATTGCCGCCGCCGCCGCCATGGCGGGGCTCAGCAGGTGCGTGCGGCCCCCGCGCCCCTGACGCCCCTCGAAGTTGCGGTTCGAAGTACTGGCGCAGCGTTCGCCCGGTGCAAGCTGGTCCGGGTTCATGCCAAGGCACATGGAACATCCCGCCATACGCCAGTCAAACCCGGCTTCTTTGAGTTTCTGGGCGATACCCTCTTCTTCGGCTTGCGCCCGGACCAGACCCGAGCCCGGGACGATCATCGCGCGCAGACCGTCCTTGACCTTTTTGCCATCCATGATGCGGGCCACCTCGCGAAGATCCTCGATCCGTCCGTTGGTGCAGGATCCGATAAAGACCGTATCAATCTCCACGTCCTGCAGTCGGGTTCCCGGTTTCAGACCCATGTAGTCAAGGGAGCGGCGCACGGCCTCGTCCTTGCCCTCGGCAAACTCCTCTGGCGCTGGCACATGGCCGGTGATGGGCAGAACGTCTTCGGGCGATGTGCCCCAGGTCACCACTGGCGCGATTTGGGACGCTTCAAGGACGACCTCCTTGTCGAAATAAGCGCCCTCTTCGGTAAACAGCGTCTTCCAATAGGCAAGCGCCAGTTCCCAGTTGCCGCCTTTGGGCGCATGCGGACGACCGCGGACGTAGTCGAACGTCTTTTGATCCGGCGCGATCAGGCCCGCGCGCGCGCCGCCCTCGATCGCCATATTGCAAACGGTCATCCGGCCTTCCATCGAGAGGTCTCGGATCGCCTCGCCCATGTACTCGATCACGTGGCCATTACCGCCCGCGGTCCCGGTCTTGCCGATCACTGACAATGTGATGTCCTTGGCGGTCACACCGACAGGAAGGCTTCCGCGGACCTCCACTTTCATGTTCTTGGACTTCTTCTGGATCAATGTCTGGGTGGCCAGCACATGCTCCACCTCCGAGGTGCCTATACCATGGGCCAAAGCCCCAAAGGCTCCATGTGTCGCCGTATGGCTGTCGCCACAGACAATGGTCATGCCGGGCTGGGTCCAACCCTGCTCCGGTCCGATGATATGGACGATACCCTGCCGAACATCTCCGACACCGTAGTATGTGATGCCAAACTCCGTCGCATTCTGCTCCAGGGCGTCGACTTGGATCCGGGACATCTCATCATCGATACCCTTCGCCCGGTCCAGGCTGGTGGGCACATTGTGATCGGGTACGGCAACGGTCTTTTCCGGCGCGCGGACCGTACGGCCGGCCATTCGAAGCCCTTCAAAGGCTTGCGGACTGGTGACCTCATGCACCAAATGCCGGTCAATGTACAAAAGACCGGTGCCATCGGGTTCTTCGTGGACCAGATGGTCATCCCAGATCTTGTCATAGAGTGTACGGGGTAAGGACATGGGTTCTCTCTCAGTTTATGGTCGATGGAGAAGGCAGAGGGGCACGCGGGACGCAACCGCGGTTCACCAGGCTATTGACCGGGGAAAAGGCTCAAACCCAGACCGTGAAATCGCCACGGCAGACGCGACCATTCGTCGATATCGAAAAAACGGATCATCCGCACCTCATACCCGCAGTGGATAGCCGGGGCAAGTATCGAACTTTGACAACGCAGACGCATTGTCCTAGCCGGAGGTACCCAAACCGCCGGATACATTGCCGCAATGCTACGTATGATTTTGGTTTTTCTGTCGCTGTTGGCGCCGCTGGCTGCACAATCGCAGACCGCCGCTGAACCGTCGCTTCCTGCCGATGGCGCGGCGGCACCGACATCGACCGACACGCTGATCGAACTGCTACGGGATGAAGCCGCGCGGGAGGAGCTGATACGTCGTCTGGAGGCCGGTGCCGAGAGCAACGACACCTCGGCATCGCCAACAACCCTTGAAGAGGAATTCAACAACATCGGGACCCGTATCGCCGAAGTTACACGCGACGGGGCCCAAACCGTTGTCGACGCAATGCGCGACCTTCTGCATCAGATATGGAACCTGCCCACAACCGTTGACGGTTTGATGGATGCCGTGGATCCCGAGGTTGTTTTCGGTGCGCTTTCGGATCTGGTGTTTGTGATCATCGTGACGTTTCTGTCCTTCGCCATCCTGCGCCAAATCGCGCGGCGCATTTCCCGGCGCTTGTCCAGAATTGCCGAGGGTTCCGGGCTGGCGGTTCGCATCCTGTTGTCTTTGCTTTCGACGGCTATTTACGCCGTCACAGTCGGTTTGGCCTGGGCGGCGGGCTATGCAATCACGGTGGTATACTACCAGGGATTTGGTGTGATCCAGATCCGCCAGAGCCTGTACCTGAATGCTTTTCTTATCGTTGAATTGGCCAAGGTGGTCTGCCGGTCCGTCCTGTCGCCGCGATTTGATGGGTTGCGGTTGTTGCCCCTGACGCGGAGCGCGGCGGGCGAAGTATGGAACTGGATGAATCTGGTCATCTCGTTGCTTGGCTACGGGCTGTTGCTGGCTGTACCGATCGTGAACAATTCCGCTGGGTACTTCTCGGGCAGTGCGCTGGGTCTGTTCATTTCGATCGTCGCCATCCTCTATACGATGAACCGTGTGCGGTTGCGGCGGATGGCTGTGGCCACATGGCTGCACCCGGATGCCGCCACAGTCACGGATGACACCGAGGATACCCGGCTGGTGGGGCGGATCGCGGCGCTGTGGCATTGGCCGGTCCAGCTGTACCTGACGGCTCTGTTGATTCTTGTGATCATCCGCCCCGGCAATGTTCTGCTGGACCTGCTGAAGTCCACAGCACTGGTGGTCGGTATCGTCGTACTCGGGCTGGTCCTGGCAGCCGACCTGGGGCGCTTTACGGAATGGCGGGTCCGTCTGCCGCGGTACATCAGCTACCGCCTGCCGACACTTGAAGCGCGGCTCAACAGCTTCCTGCCGCAGGTGCTGTTTGTTGTCCGTGTGGTTATTGCGCTGGTGGTCGGGGCATCGGCGCTGGGGTTTGCTGCCGGTTGGGACATCCGCAGCTGGATCAGCTCGCCAACCGGATCTTTTATCCTTTCGAAGTTTTTCACGGTGTCGTTGATCTTGCTGGTCTCCTTTGCGATCTGGCTCGCTTTTTCGTCCTGGATCGAATATCGGCTGAACCCCCTGATCGGCGTACCGCCCACGGCTCGTGTCACAACCCTCCTGTCCCTCCTGCGCAACGCGGTGGCCATCGCGCTGTTGCTGCTTACAACGATGTTTGTGTTGTCCGAGATCGGGCTGGACATCGGGCCGTTGCTTGCCTCGGCCGGTGTGCTGGGGCTGGCGATCGGATTTGGCGCGCAGAAGATGGTTCAGGACATTATCACGGGGGTGTTCATCCAGTTTGAAAACGCGATCAACGTCGGCGATGTGATCACGGTGGGCGGGGTCACGGGTACTGTGGAAAAACTGAGCGTGCGGTCCGTCTCGCTCCGGGATGTGGAAGGTGTTTTCCACATCATCCCGTTTTCATCGGTTGATATGGTCTCAAACTACATGCGGGACTTTTCCTACCACCTGGCGGATATGGGGGTCGCCTATCGCGAGGATCTGCGGGCTGCAAAAATTGCAATGATCGATGCGTTTGAAGAACTGCGCAAAGATCCGGAACTGGCTCCCGTCATCCTTGGGGATCTGGATTGGTTCGGGCTGAACAGCTTCGGGGACAGCTCCATCGTGTTGCGCGCGCGGATCAAAACGCTGCCCGGGTATCAGTGGACTGTGGGCCGCGCATATAACCTTATTGTCAAAGAGACCTTCGATGCGCGCGGTATCGAAATTCCCTTTCCGCATCAGACGGTCTATTTCGGACAGGATCGGGAGGGTAACGCGCCGCCGCTTCATGTGAGAAACGACCCACCGGAACCCACTCCGGCCAAACGCGGGGCGCGACGGAAAAAGACCTCTGCCAGTCCAACAAGGGATGCCATTCCCGCCCACGATGATGTCAGCGTCGGTCAAGATAGCCCCGGCGACGGCGACAGCAAATAGCCCATCGTGTTTCAAAATTCAGTCGAAGCGCGTCAGATCCCCTCCGCCGCCCGCAGATACCCGGCCAACAATCCCCTTCGGCTTCGGACTTCCGCCGCCGTATAGGCCCGCGCCGCCGGATCCGCACTCTCCAATACGCCCAATCGGACCAACATCGCGGCAATGGCGGCTTCAGAGGCGCGGGTTGCCCCATCCTCGATCTTGAGCGCTATCGCCTTGCGTTGCGTCGGCAGGACCGCGGCATAGACCCCTTCCGCCCCTGTTTTCAGCATGGCGTGCGGCGCTGCGGCACGCATCAACACCGTGCAGGCCCGGCCCTCTCCGGCCACCAGATCCGGGTGCGCGATCATGGCTTCGATCAGTCGTTTGGCCGCTTTGCGGCGCGTTCCCTTCAGACGATCGGGTGCCGCAAGATAAGCAAGGGCCCGCGCAAAGCCCGACAGAGTGGTCGTGAAGTTTGGTGCTGAACACCCGTCAATTCCAAAGCCGGGACTTTCCTCTTCGGTCATTTCCACAAATACCTCCCGGACGCTGCGCTGTACGGGGTGGTCTGGGTCGATGTACTCGGGCCCGGCGCCAATATGACGGGTCAGCGTCAGAAATCCGCTGTGTTTGCCCGAGCAATTGTTGTGCACCTGCGACGGCTGGGCTTGGATCGCCCGCAGCCCGTGTCGGGCCGACCGGTCCGAAGGGGTTTGCGGCCCGCAACGCAGATCCGGCTCGGCCAACCCGAGGTCGGTTAGCCAACGGCTCACCCGGTCTGTGTGTATCGCCCCACCGCTATGCGATGCGCAACACAGGGCAAGATGCTCGGGCGTCAGTCCGGCGGCATCCGCTGCGCCGCTTTCGATCACCGGAAGCGCCTGCAGCATTTTGGCTGCGGAACGTGGATAAATCACCTTACCCGGATCGCCCCAGGCCTCGATGATCTGACCGGCCTCATCGACAATCACGGCATGGCCAAAGTGTCGGCTCTCAACGGTTTCGCCGCGCCACAGCTCGGCCAGCACGACCGGTTCAGTCATCGCGGAATGCGTCAGCCATATCCTCGCCCAGCGTGGTTCTCAGATGCTTGAACGACAAGCGTATGCGCGATTTCACAGTTCCCAGCGGCAGGCCGAAATGCGCCGCGATTTCGGCATGGCTTAGCCCGTCATAGAAAGCCGCCTTTAGCACGGCGCGCTGATCCTCGGGCAATTCGGCGATCCCCTCGCGCACCCGCGTGGCCATCTGCTGTGCCGATAGCGCCTCCATCCCGGTGGGTTCTGGGTCTGGCTGAAACAGTGGATCGTCCGGATCGGGTTCGGGTCGCGTGCGCCGCCGGATCAGGTCAATCCGCCGGTTGCGCGCGATGGCAAATATCCAGGTGGAGGCCGCCGCCTTGGCGGGATCGAACTGATGCGCTTTGCGCCAGACGGTGACCAGAACCTCCTGCGCGATCTCGTCTGCATCCTCGCCCGTTGTCCCGGCGCGCAGGACAAATGCCTTGACCCGCACGGCATAGCGTCCGAACAGCTCGGCAAACGCCAGCCTGTCTTTCGCGGCGATGCGCTCCAGAAGCTGGATGTCATTTTGATTTGACAGATCACCCATTACTTCTAAGCTTACACCCTTCGCGCGCGATGTTCAGTGAATTTCTGACATAGGGTGAAATCTTTGCTGCTCCACATTGAATTTGCCGTTAAGGGCTGGAAAGCATGGGGCAACTTCGCTTAGTTTCGATGCACAGGCATGTTCTACTCACCCGCAGAAACCGTGGGGAAATCGCGGAGGCACTGGCAAATGATCCGGACCGTAACTGTATTGGTATTGATGTTGACAATTGCGCTTCCGGCATCGGCGCAAACGGATACCGCTGTCGAGGCGTTCCGGGACTGGAGTGTGTTCAACCCCTCGGACCCGCGTGAATGCTATATTGTCTCCCCGCCGGTCAAGACGACCGCGCGGCGCGGCGGAAACACGGTCTCGGTCAACAGGGGCGAGATCCGGCTGTTTGTCACCATTCGTCCCTCCGAAGGTGTCAACAAGGAGCTGAGCTACACCGGTGGCTATCCGTTTCGCTCGGGCAGCACCATTGATGTCTCGATCGCAGGACAGACGTATTCGATGAGTCCGGGGTCCGGCGAAAGTGAGGAATGGGCGTGGCCCGCCTCGCCCGAGCGCGACACTGAGTTGATCGAGGCGATGCGCCGCGGTTCAAGCGCGCAGATCACTGCAGTTTCCAGCCGGGGCACGCAAACAATCGATGATTTCTCTCTGCTGGGTTTCACGGCCGCGCTTGAGAAAGCCGAGGAGCTTTGCCAGTAGACCAGGGTCAAAGCGCATTCGGCAAGGCCATGATATCGACCCCGAACACTACCGGCTAACCGGTCCGCGCACATGCGCGGGTTTACGCCCGTGACCAGTCCAGAACCACCTTGCAGGCCTCTCCGGCGTGGATAGCGGCAAATCCGTCAGCAAATTCATCCGCCGGAAGGCGATGCGTAATCAGAGGGTTCAGGTCCAGCCCCGCCTGCACCAGACCGATCATCTTGTACCAGGTCTCGTACATCTGGCGCCCATAGATCCCTTTGATCGTCAGCATCTTGAAAATCACCTGATCCCAATCGATCTCAAATGCCGTCGGTGCGATGCCCAATAGCGCGATCTTGCCACCGTTGTTCATCGACGCAACCATGTCCCGGAAGGCCGGGGCCGCGCCGGACATCTCAAGACCGACGTCAAACCCCTCGGTCATCCCCAGATCGTGCATCACCTTCGGCAGTGTGTCCCGTGCTGAGTTGACGGTATCGGTGATGCCCATGTCCCTTGCCAGTGCCAACCGTGTGTCATTCAGGTCAGTGATAACCACCTTGCGCGCACCGGCTCGCTTGGCCACCAGCGCGCCCATGATCCCGATCGGCCCGGCGCCCGTGACAAGCACATCTTCGCCCACCAGGTCGAAACTCAGCGCTGTGTGCACGGCGTTGCCCAGCGGATCAAAAATGGCGGCAATCACATCCGGGATGTCGTCGGGAACCGGCACTACATTGCTTTCCGGTAGGCAAAGATACTCGGCAAATGCGCCCGGACGCTGTACCCCGACACCCAGGGTATTGCGGCACAGATGTCCGCGGCCGGCACGACAGTTGCGGCATGTTCCGCACACGATATGCCCTTCGCCCGACACCCGTTGACCATTGCTGTACTTCACAGCGCCAGGTCCGGTATCCGCCACCTCGCCCACAAATTCATGCCCTGTAACCAGTCCCACGGGCACGGTTCTGGATGACCACTCGTCCCAGTTCCAGATGTGAACATCCGTACCGCAAATGGCCGAGGATCGGACTTTGATGAGCACTTCGCCTGGGCCCGGGTCGGGGACCGGAACCTGTTGCATCCACAGCCCCGGCTCGGGCCTGGACTTTACAAGTGCGCGCATCTGATTGTTCATGCGGCGGTCTCGTTGTCGGGTATGATCCCAAGCGCGCGTCCGCTGGCAGCGAAGGCAGCGATGGCACGCTCGAGCGTTTCCGCATCATGTGCCGCCGACATCTGAGTGCGGATCCGATCCTGACCGCGCGGTACCACCGGATACGAAAATGCCGTGACAAATACTCCGCGGGTGCCAAGTTCGGCAGCCATTGCTTGGGCCAGCTTCGGATCGCGCAACATGACCGGCGCGATGGGATGGTCGCCGGGGAGGATCTCAAACCCCAGTTCCGTCATCTTGGCGCGAAACCGCCACGTGTTTTGGCGCAGTCTTTCGCGCAAATCGGACCCGCCTTCGATCAAATCCAGAACAGTGAGCGAGGCCGCGGCAATCACCGGTGCCAGCGCATTGGAAAATAGGTAGGGGCGGGAGCGCTGGCGCAGCCAGTCCACCAGCTCGCGGCGTCCCGATATATAGCCGCCCGATGCACCGCCCAGTGCCTTGCCCAACGTTCCGGTTAAAATGTCCACGCGGTCCATGACACCGCAGTGCTCGGGTGTGCCGCGACCACCCGGCCCCATAAAGCCCACTGCGTGGCTGTCATCCACCATCACCATGGCATCATACCGCTCCGCCAGGTCGCAGATTTCGGGTAACCTCGCGACATAGCCGTCCATCGAAAAGACCCCATCCGTGGCGATCAGCCGGTGCCGGGCGCTCTGGGTCGCCCTCAGTTGGGCCTCAAGATCCTCCATATCCGAATGCGCGTAGCGATAGCGCGGCGCCTTGCACAGCCGTATCCCATCGATAATCGATGCATGGTTGAGAGCGTCCGAGATCACCGCATCCTCGGGTCCTAAAATGGTCTCAAAAAGCCCTGTGTTGGCGTCAAAACAGCTGGAATACAGGATCGTATCCTCGGTCCCGAGGAAGGCGGACAGCCGGGCCTCCAGGGCTGTGTGATCTTCCTGCGTCCCGCAAATGAACCGGACCGAGGACATGCCAAACCCATACCTGTCCAGCGCCGCCTTCGCGGCCGCCACCACCTGTGGATGGTCGGAGAGACCCAGGTAATTGTTGGCGCAAAGATTGATGGCCGACGCACCCCCCGCAAGGCACACCTCGCCACCCTGCGGCGAGGTGATGATCCGCTCATGCTTGTACAGCCCTTCGTCCGCAAGCCCCGACAGCCGTGCCCTCAAGTCTTGTGTGAAATCGTCGCTCATCCGCCCCCCCTGTCAGCGCACCAAACGCTTGCGGGCGCGGAAGGTCAAGCGGGCTCAGATGGCGCGGCTATGGCGCGCGGTCCCATTCCGGAAAAAACCGTCGAACTCCGACGCGATCAGCCGTGCAAGGGGCTTTCCGTCCGGGCTTAGTACCAGACTGTTCCCCCTCAGGGTGAGCCAATGCGAAAATTTGGCAAGCGCGCGATCCACGTCCGCGCGATAGACCTCGGTGAAACTGCCAAAGGTGTTGACCAGATCCTCCAGATCGACCGACAGATCGCACAACAGGCGTTCGATCAGTGCGCCACGGACCCTGTCCTCAAGTTTGAACATATAGCCGCCCGAGACCGAAAGCTGACCTGCGCGGATCTTGCCGGTGTGGCTCGCCGTTGCCGGTGTGTTCTGCACATACCCGTTTGGAAACCGAGAGATCGATGATGCGCCAATACCGATCAGCGCATCCGCACCGTCGTCGGTATATCCCTGAAAATTTCGCCGCATCCGCCCCGACGCTGCAGCACGCGCCAGACTGTCCCCGGGCCGGGCGAAATGATCGATGCCGAGCGGCACATAGCCATTTGACCGAAACTGCGCCTCGGTCTGTTCGACCAGCATCAGCCGTGCCTGCGGATCCGGAAGGGTATCGAGGCTGATCATCCGCTGACGTTTGGCGACCCAAGGGACATGGGCATATCCGAAAAGCGCAACCCGGTCGGGCTGCAGCGACAGCACTTGGTCGGTTGAACGTTCTATACCCTCCAGGGTCTGATAAGGAAGACCATACACGATGTCGGTGTTCAGGCCCTCGATGCCCGCGCCACGCAACTGATGCACAACTTCCGCCGTCCGCTCGTAGCTCTGGGGTCGCCCGATCGCGTTCTGGATCTTCGGATCGAAGTCCTGAATGCCTATGCTGGCGCGCCGCATCCCGCCTTGGGTCAGCGCGGCGATCCGATCCTCGTCCACCTGCGTGGGGTCAATCTCAACCGAGAATTCGCAGTTCGGATCGAAATTGAATGCATCGTGTAAAGCGCCAATCAGGTCTGTGATCTGGGCCGGTGACAGGATCGTTGGCGTGCCCCCGCCCCAGTGCAGGTGAACAACCCGCGGGGCGCTGATCAGCCGCCGGGAGACGAGCGTGATCTCGGCCTTGAGTGTTTCCAGATACGCGGCGATGGGCTGATCGCTTCGCACGCCCTGTGTGCGGCAGGCGCAGAACCAGCACAAACGCGCGCAAAAGGGAATGTGAACATAGAGTGATACGGTGTGTGTCGGCTCAATCGCGCTCAGGCAGGTCCCCATCGTCTCATCGGTCACCGCAGCGTCGAAATGCGGCGCTGTGGGGTAGCTGGTGTACCGCGGCACATTTGCGTCAAAGAGACCTACCGCTTGTAGTTGAGACATCCGATCCATTGCCATACTATCCGGATACCGCTGAGGAATTTCGTTGATCTGGATCAAGCAAGTGGTGGACCAATCGACATGACGCAACAGGTACTTAAAAGTCCGACAATCAACTGCGTGGATTGCCCGATCCGCCATCGTGCGGTGTGTTCCAACTGCGAGTCTTCAGAACTGCAGTTGCTGGAGATGATGAAGTCCTACAAAACCTATGGCGCTGGCGAGCAGATCATGTGGAAAGATGATCCATTGCGTTTTGTCGCGTCTGTGGTCAGCGGAGTTGCGGCGCTGAGCAGAACGATGGAAGACGGCCGACGGCAGATGGTCGGGCTGCTTCTACCGGCAGATTTTCTCGGTCGGCCTGGGCGAGAGCGCGCAACCTTTGACGTCACCGCCGCGACCGAGGTTACGCTCTGTCGGTTTGAGCGTAAACCGTTCGAGAAACTGATCGAGTCCACGCCCGCGATCGGTCGGCGCCTGCTTGAGATGACTCTGGACGAACTTGATGCAGCGCGGGATTGGATGTTGCTGCTCGGGCGCAAGACCGCGCGAGAAAAGATCGCAAGTCTTCTTGCCATTCTCGCTCAGCGGCAGGCAATACTTCTTCCAAACTCGGCCCGTCAACCACTCAAGATCGAATTGCAGATGACGCGGGAGGCCATGGCCGACTATCTGGGGCTGACCATCGAAACCGTCAGCAGACAGATGACCGCCCTGCGCAAGGACGGCGTTATCGAGATGCAGGGCAAGCGCCATATCACGGTCCCGGACTTGCCGCGCCTTCAGGATGAGGCCGGTGATGATGCGGATGGCGGACCGCTTGACTGATACTGGGACCCGCGCCCGGGATTGCCGGGGTACGTGGCGCTGAACTGCGGCGGCCAGCGCGGAAATCTGGGCCTTGATCCCGTGCATTTGTCCGGTAATTGTGCCGGTACCGATCCCAAGCGAGGCCACATCCATGAATATAGAACTGCTCAAGTCCTTGTGTGAAACGCCCGGTGTTCCGGGTCAGGAAGAGCGGGTGCGCGAGCTTATCAAGACCGAAATCGATGGTCTCTTTGACACCGTTGAGACTGACCCGATGGGCTCGCTGTTGTGCCGCCGGAACGCGGCCGGCCCGGATGCGCCACGCATCATGTTGTTGTGCCACATGGATGAGATCGGGTTTTTGGTCAGTCACGTCTCGGACAAGGGGTTCATCTATTTGCAGGCTGTCGGCGGATTTGACCCGCGCAACCTGTTCTCGCGCCGCGTGCTGGTCTGCACGGACTCCGGGGATCTGAAAGGTGTGATGAACCCCGGGGGTCGCCCGGTCCACATAGCCTCGCCCGAGGATCGCAAGAAGATCCCCGAGGTCGGCGAGTTTTTTGTCGACATTGGTCGGGGTGAGGCGACAAGCGAGGTCGTCAAGGTAGGCGATATGGTCGTGATGGACGAGCCCTTTCTTGATATGGGCGACAAGCTGGTGTCCAAGGCACTGGACAACCGTGTCGCCTGTTGGTTGGGGATTGAGGCGATCCGCGCACTGGGGGATGCGGGGCGTGGTGCGGAAATCCATGTTGCCTTCACCTCGCAGGAGGAGGTCGGCCTCAGGGGCGCGCGCACCGCAAGTTTTGCGGTCAAGCCTGATATCGGGATCGGGATAGATACCACGCTGGCCTGCGATACCCCCGGCGTACCAGAGCAAGACCGCACCACTGTCCAAGGCGCCGGATTCGGACTGCATATCCGGGACAGCTCATTTATCGCCGATAAAACGCTGGTCACCGAGTTCGAGGCCCTGGCCAAGGAAAACGAGATCCCGTTTCAACGCACCATGCTGAGATCTGGCGGGCAGGACGGTGCCGCCGCGCAACAGGCAGCCGCAGGTGCCCGTGCCGTAGGAATTGTCGTGGGCACACGTTATATCCACACGGTCACAGAAATGATCCATAAATCAGATCTGGAAGCCGCGCGGGACATCCTGACAGCCTATTTGCGAGGTTTCAGCTAGAGCGGCATTCATTCAATCTGCACCAACAGGTTTCGAAAAGCTCGTTCGAAATCAGCGGGATGCCGGTTGAGAGGCAGCACTTTTCTGTCCAGAGTGATGGACTTCCGCATTAGGCCGCCGGGACGGCGCGCAGGCCGCTATTCGTCGAGTTTGCGCGCCTCATCCACCAGCATCACCGGGATGCCATTGCGGATCGGGAAGGCCAGTCCGGCGCCGCGCGAGACCAGTTCCTGCTCCTGCGCGTCGTAGATCAGGATGCCGCGCGTCACGGGACATACCAGTGCTTCGAGGACCCTGCGATCCAACCTGGCGTCGGTGTCCTCCTGTTGGCCGGGTTCGTCATTCACTGAAGCACATCTTCCTCACCGCCGCGCAAAGCAAACTCCATCAGCGTAACCAGTGTTTCCCGGCGCGTTTCCAGGGTCGGGGCCTCAAGCAGTGCCTGCTTTTCTTCTGGGTCGAAAGGGCAAAGCATGGAGAGGGAGTTGACCAACAGCTCCTCTTCCGCATCCTTCAGACTGTCCCAGTCCGACGATAGTTGTGCCGTTTCAAAGTACCGGCGCAGCACTGATAGAAAGTTTGGCCGGTCAAAACTCTTGTCTACCTCTCGCCGGCCCAGGTCCCGTTCGAAACTGGACCACTCCACCCGCGCTTTCAGATAGGCGGCAAACCCTTCTTGCATCTCGGTTATCCGGTACCGGGACACACCGCTGAGCGAGATCATGTAGCGGCCGTCCTCGGTCTCCTGAAACGAGGTCAGGCGTCCGGCACAGCCGATCGGATGTAACCGCGGCTTGCCTTCTTTTCCGGCGGGCACATCCAGCGGTTGGACCATCCCGATCAATCGGTGTTCGGTGCGCATCGTATCGTCGAGCATGGCCAGATACCGCGGCTCGAAAATGTTTAACGGCAGGCGCGCCCGCGGCAAAAGCAACGCGCCTGGCAGTGGAAACACCGGGATCGTTTCAGGCAGGTCGGCCAATTTCATAGGTAAGCTCATAAGAGCGGGTCCTCGCCTGGGTTCCCTCCACCACTTAGGCGAAAATCATGGATGACAAGCGCCTCCGGCCCTTTTGCGCTACCGGATCCTTTGGCCCCAGTGCCTCGAAGAGTTTGAACAACTGCTCTTTCGCGATGCCGTCCTGCCACTCCCGGTCCTTTCCAAAGAGGGTGAGCAGCGTGTCGATTGCGGCCTCCGAACTCTCGGTGGCAATCTGCGCCATCGCCAGATCCAGCAGCGCCTGCAGATCGTCAGGGGCGGCCGCGACCTTTGCCGCCAGTTCATGAACTTCGCCCGCGCCTTCCGCAATCGCGGCAAGGTCAAGCTGGGCATAGACGGCCGCCAATGCAGCATCCCCGCGTTTGTCTTCGGGTGCCGTGTCAAGCACGGCGCGAGCCTGGTCGTTCTCACCCAGCGCGATATGGGCCCGTGCAAGCCCGCCAAGGGCTGTCAGATTTGCCCCGTCTTCACCCAGAACGGCCGCGAAGACCTGAGCCGCATCTGTGGCAGCACCTTCGGTCAGCATCTGCTCGGCCGCCTCGAGGGCCTCGCCCAACCCACCATCACCGGCCGGGCTTTTCGCGATCAGCTTGTCAATGAACTCCTTGACTTGCGCGCCGGTCTGCGCACCCATGAACCCATCAACCGGTTGTCCGCCGACAAAGCCAAATACCGCCGGGATAGACTGCACCCGCATCTGGCTGGCCACCATCTGGTTCTCGTCAACATTCACCTTGACCAGTTTTACCTTTCCGCCGGCGGCCTGAACGGCAGCTTCGATTGTCGGGGTCAGCTGCTTGCAGGGGCCGCACCATGGCGCCCAAAAGTCCACAATCACCGGCACGTGCATCGAGGCATCAATGACATCGACCATAAAGGTGGCTTCGGTCGCGTCCTTGATCAGATCACCTGCCGGAACATCGGTTCCCGCGTCGGTCCCAAATTCAAGCATGTCGTCCTTCCTTCCCCAGTCGCCTGGTCCAATCGCACCAATTTTGCAATGATATAGGGCTTGCGTCCTCTAAGCACCAGCCGTCAACGCGGCTTGAATTGCCCGACCAAGTGGTCCAAGTCAGGGAGTGCCGTTTCAGTCCCGAGGATCCCTGCACCATGACCCTTTCCGTTGCCATGCAGATGGACCCAATCCAGGCTGTGGACATTAACGCTGACAGCAGTTTTAGGATCCTTGAGGAGGCGCAGGCGCGGGGCCACCGTCTGTTTGTCTACACACCGGACAAACTGGTGTTCGACGGCGGTCGTGTGATGGCCACCGGTCATCAGGTCACCCTGCGCCGCGAGGTCGGCAACCACGCTGACCTGGGACCGGAGGAAACGGTTTCGTTGGCGGAATGGGATGTTGTCTGGCTGCGTCAGGACCCGCCGTTCGATATGGGCTATATCACCACGACCCACCTGCTGGATATGTTGCGCACCGAATGTCTGGTCGTGAATGACCCGTTCTGGGTCCGGAACTACCCTGAAAAACTTCTTGTGCTGCAGTTTCCAGATCTGACACCGCCGACGATGATTGCCCGAGACCTGGGGGCGTTGAAGCGGTTCAAGGACCATTTTGGGGATATCATCCTGAAGCCGCTGTATGGCAACGGAGGCGCCGGTGTCTTTCGCCTGAACGAAACGGACCGGAACCTCAACTCGCTTCACGAACTGTTCACCGGCATCAACACCGAGCCGCTGATCGCACAGCAGTTTCTGCCGCAGGTCTCTGCGGGGGACAAGCGGGTAATCCTGGTCGATGGGGAGCCTGTCGGCGCAATCAACCGGGTTCCGGCGGCGGGGGAAACACGCTCGAACATGCATGTCGGGGGCCGTCCGGAAAAGGTATCGCTGACGGATCGGGATAGGGAAATCTGTGCGGCGATCGGGCCGTTGTTGCGGGAGAATGGGCAGATCTTTGTCGGGATTGATGTTATCGGTCGCTATCTGACTGAAATCAACGTGACCTCACCCACCGGCTTGCAGGAACTGGAGCGGTTCGACGCCATAAACGTCACCGGCATGATCTGGGACGCCATTGAACACCGCCTATCAAATTGAGCGCGCGAATGCGCGCACGCCCATAAGCGCTTGCGCGCGATTGGTTCATCGGGGCGCATGTCAGTGCAATGTTCGAAAACACGGATTCAGGCCACTTGCCGTTTCAGCCATCGGGCGAAGGATTTAAGCGCGGGGCGCAGGATGCCCGGGCGGGTGACGATATAGTAGCCGTCTTCTGGGGCAGGCCGCTCGTCCAGGACAACCAGGTCCCCATTGTGGATGTCATCATCCACAAACAAGCGGGTTGTCCCCCCGATCCCGTCACCGGCACGCAACGCGGCCATCATCAGATTGCCTGGCAGTTCGGTCACACGTTTTACGCGCTTGCCCCCGAGCCCCTTGGTCGCCAGCCAGTCCGAAACCTCGTTTACGCCGAGCTCCTGTAGCCAGGGCGCATCGAGCAAGGCGGCCGCGTCAAGGGGTTCCTTCCCGACCAGACGTGGGGACGCGACGATCACGCGAGGGGTCAAAATCAGCGGCTCGGCTTCGGTGCCCGGCCATCGCCCATCGCCGTAGCGGATGGCAATGTCGATACCACCGGGTTCAAGCGCCACAATGGTAGCAGACGGATTGATCATCAGCTCATAGCCCGGATGGGTCGCGTGGAAATCGGACAGGCGCGGCATCAGCCAGAATGCGGCGAAGGCAGGCGTTACACTGACCTGGAGCGGGCGCGCGGATTCGGTTTCGGTCAGAACCGCGACAGCGTCGGCGATACGTGCAAAACCTGAGCGGACTGCGTCGGCCAGGATTTGCCCTTCGGGTGTAAGCTCGATCCCGCGGCCCGCGCGTGTTGCCAGCGGAACACCGAGATGCCTCTCCAGGGCGCGCAACTGTTGACCCACGGCGGCATGGCTCACATTCAACGACCGGCCCGCACCGCTCAGCGTACCGGTCTCGGCCAGGGCTGCGAAGCTGCGCAGCGCAGCCGGGGATGGAAGGTCAGCCCAATTCATATGTAACTTCAGATTTCAATTGTGAAAGATTTATAACTGGCATGGAAGGCGGCCCGCGGTCAAGTATGGGGCTTCCCGAAGATAGAAGATGAGGACGATGAGATGTTGACCATTTTCGCCTCGGCCATGCATGTGGCCACACGGACAGAACAGTTTCCACTACCCCGACGGCATATGGAGCCCGATCGGCAGGCGCGTCCAATGATGTCGGGCCGCAGCTATTGGGGGTCCAAGAACACGGAGGGCCGATAGGGACCTCCGTGCCATTTCCGGGCGCCGGGCTCTTCTGGTGTGAACAGGATCAGAGCCCGGCGCCCACCCCCCCCGTCTTTGCGCAGGGTTCGTTGCCTCTTCTTATTCTCCACCGCCCAATTGGTGCACATAGGCGGAAACCTGGCGAATCTCCGCCTCGGTCAGCCGGCCGACCCAGGGGGGCATCACGCCAGCCCGGGAATAGGTGATCGTCTCGGTCAGGACCTCCCGATCACCGCCATACAGCCAAATGGCGTCGGCGATGTTGGGTGCGCCCAACTCGGGATTGCCCAGTCCTTGATCACCGTGGCAGGACGAACACTCGTTGAGGAAAATCTCGGCACCCGGCGCCGCCATGGCGGTATCATGGTCCTGACCCGAGAGTGAGAAGACGAACTCCACCACCTGCGAGATCTCTTCGGTCGAGAGATAGTCGTCGCCGAATGCCGGCATTTCGGACAGGCGGGTGTCGAAGTCATCCTCCCAGCGGATTCCATGGCGGATGGTCAGATGTATGTTCTCGATGTCACCCCCCCAAAGCCAGTCGTCGTCCAGCAGGTTCGGGTATCCCACAGCGCCAGCTGCCCCTGACCCGTGGCACTGGGCGCAATAGGTGCGGAACACAGCCCCGCCACCGGACACGGCATATTGGTTCAACGCAGGGTCACTCAGGATCTGCGGCAGTTCCGCGTTTACCAGTGCCTGATCCAGAGGTGCGTTCGCCGCGTCGACGGCTGCAATTTCGGACGCGACTTCGCCGCGCGTCGAATAGCCCAACAGGCCCGGTGTCGCACTGCTTATCAGCGGAACGGCCGGGTACAGGATCATGATTATTATGGCCCAGACAATCGTGGCGTAGAACGTAAGTACCCACCAGCGCGGCATGGGCGTATCGTACTCGCGAATACCGTCCCACTCATGGCCGGTTGTCGGCATCTCATCCGTTTTGTCGAGTTTACGCGCCATGTTCAGCGTACCTTTGCCTTTCGCTGACCGCCGCAACCCCCCGGACAGTTGGCACAGCGTGATTTGGGAAGCGTGTCGTTGCGCAACGGGATGTTCGCGATATCGCGGTGCAGGTCGCGACTGCCCGGGCGAAACACCCAGACGATCACGCCAAGAAAAATCAGCGTCAGCGCCAAAAGGGCCCAGCTGTCGGCGAATTCGCGGAGTAGTGAGTATGTGTCCATCCTATGGCCCCTTACCGGCTTGCGTCAGGCTCGAAGGTCGAGAAATCAACCAGCGTGCCCAGCATTTGAAGATAGGCGATCAGCGCGTCCAACTCGGTCAGCTCCGGATTGCCGTCGAAATTGCGAACCTGCGCGCCCGGGTAGCGTTCAAGCAGCCCATCGAAGTCACTGTCCGGGTCTGCCTGATTGCGAAAGTCGCTTTTGGCATGTTCCAGCATCTCATCCGTGTACGGCACACCCACGATACGGTTTGTCCGCAATACATCTTCGATCAATGCATCCGTAATCCGGGTCTGGGCCAGATGCGGATAGCCGGGCATCACACTTTCAGGCACCAGATCGCGGGGGTTGTACATATGCGCGACATGCCAGTCGTCCGAGTAGCGGCCGCCGACCCGGGCGAGGTCGGGTCCGGTCCGTTTGGAGCCCCATTGGAACGGGTGGTCATACATGGACTCCGCGGCAAGCGAATAGTGCCCGTATCGCTCCACCTCATCGCGCATGGGCCGGATCATTTGCGAGTGGCAGACATAGCAGCCCTCACGGATGTAAATGTTGCGCCCCTCCATCTCCAGCGGGGAATAGGGGCGTACGCCTTCAACCTCCTCGATCGTATTCTCCAGGTAGAAGAGCGGCGCGATTTCAACGATGCCGCCGATCGTCACGACGACAAAACTCAGGACCAAAAGCAGAGTCGCGTTGGTTTCGATTTTCTTGTGGTGGTCGAGGATTGCCATGCACTGACCCCCTATTCTGCGGGGACGGCAGCCGGGGTGGCGCGCGTTTGCTCACCGGCGCCCTTGGCTGTCATCCAAAGATTGTAGACCATGATCAGTGCACCGGCGAGATACATCACCCCACCCAAGCCGCGGACCACATACATCGGGAACTTGGCATCGACCGTGTCCGCGAAGGAATTGACCAGGAACCCCTGTGCGTCCACTTCGCGCCACATCAGGCCCTCCATTATCCCGGTCACCCACATCGAGGCGGCGTAGAGTACGATCCCGATGGTGGCCAGCCAGAAGTGCCAAGAGACGAGGCTTAGAGAATACAGCGCAGTGCGGTTCCACAGCTTGGGGACCAGGAAATACAGCGCACCGAAGGTGATCATGCCGTTCCAGCCAAGGGCGCCGGAATGCACATGACCGATGGTCCAGTCAGTGTAGTGGCTGAGACTGTTCACCGCGCGGATCGACATCATCGGCCCTTCGAAAGTGGCCATGCCGTAAAAGCCGACGCTCACCACCATCATACGCAGCACCGGATCGGTCCGCAGTTTGTCCCACGCGCCGCTCAACGTCATCAGGCCGTTTATCATTCCGCCCCAGGAGGGCATCCACAGCATGATGGAAAACACCATGCCCAGGGTTTGTGCCCAGTCGGGCAGCGCCGTGTAGTGCAGGTGGTGCGGGCCGGCCCAGATATACAGAAAGATCAGTGCCCAGAAGTGGATGATCGACAGTTTGTAGCTGTAGACCGGGCGTTCGGCCTGTTTCGGTACAAAGTAGTACATCATGCCCAGAAACCCTGCCGTCAGAAAGAACCCGACCGCGTTGTGCCCATACCACCATTGGGTCAGGGCGTCCTGAACACCGGCGAAGAGTTGTACCGATTTCGATCCGAAGATGCTGACGGGGATACTGATATTGTTGACCAGATGCAGCATCGCGACAGTTACGATGAAGCTGAGCAGAAACCAGTTTGCGACATAAATATGGGGCTCTTTCCGCTTCAGCACTGTGCCCAGGAATACTGCCAGATAGGCCACCCAGACCACCGTCAGCCAAAGATCAATGTACCATTCCGGCTCGGCGTATTCTTTGGACTGTGTCGATCCCAGTAGATATCCGGTGGCCGCAAGCACGATGAACAGCTGATACCCCCAGAAGACGAACCAGGCTAAGTTGCCGCCCCATAGCCGTGCCGCGCAGGTCCGCTGTACGATGTAGAAACTCGTGCAAATCAGGGCATTGCCGCCAAAGGCGAAAATGACGGCCGAGGTATGCAGCGGTCGGAGTCGGCCAAAGGTGGTCCAGGGCAAGTCCAGGTTAAGGGCCGGAAACGCCAGTTGAAAGGCGATATAGGTGCCCGCAAGGAAGCCAACGATGCCCCAGAACGCGGTTGCGATCACACCGGCCCGGACAACATCGTCAACATAGCCGCTGGGGGTGACTGCGACCGGTTCTGGCTCACCCACGCTGCGCAGCACATAGATGAACATTCCGGCCGCCACGAGCATGATGATGATCGCATGCACCTGATATGCGAGGTCATGGCCGAAGTTTGCGGCAATCGCGGCTAAGACCGTGATCAGCCCAAGCACGACAAGTTTTAAGGTAGCGGCCATTGATGATCCCTCGAATTGCCGTGTGCCGTCCGTGATGGGACCAGGCAGAAGGCTGTTCCGGGATCTTTGTGATACTTTGCGCCGGGACCGGCCTTGATGTGGATCAAATGCCGGTTTGGGCTGTCGCGGCGCGGCCTTTGTGTCCGCCTTGCGGATAGATACGAGGCATCTGGCACGCTGTCATGCCGTTTGCAAAATGTGGTGATCGGATTGTCGTAAGTCTTCTGGATAGAGTGCGGTCGCGTCGAGGATACGCAAGGACGTGCATTCCGCCTCCTTGATGCGACCGCGATAGCTTAGAGCATGAACTGATACGACGCGGGGACATATCGAAAGCCATCATCACGGCGATCAACATATCCGACCGCGGGAAACGGCAAGTGGTAGCCGATGATGGGCAGGCGATCCGCCACAGCCATGTCGAGGTACTTGCGCCGGCTGGCTGTTGCCGCAGCTTTGTCGCGGTCGAATTTCAGTTCCCACTCGGGATAGGCCAGCGACCATACATGATGCGCCACAAGATCAGCCAGAAGAAGGATCTGCTGACCCTGGGACTCGATCATATATACCATATGCCCGGGCGTGTGGCCAAAGGCCGCCATGGCGCTGACGCCCGAAACGACCGCGTCTTGGTCCCCGACAAAGGTCATCTTCTCAGCCAGCGGGCGGACTTTGGTGTTGAACCCCTCGTCGTCCATTTGAGCCCAGGCATCAAACTCGACCTGTCCGGTGACATAGCGTGCATTTGGATATGTCAGCGAACCGTCTTCTTTGGTCAGACCGCTTATATGGTCGCCATGCATATGCGTTATTACGACGATATCGACCTGATCCGGCGTCAACCCGGTTGCGGTCAGCACCGGTACAGTCAGCTCGGCGGACAATCCGGTGTCGAACAGGATGACCTCTGTGCCGGTATTGATCACCGTCGGTGTGAAAAAGAACTGGAACTTGTCCGCTGGGAGGAAATTCTGTGCGCTGACGCGCGCAAACTCCTCCGCGTCAACGTTCAACGCAAAGATTGTCTGCGGGTCTTCGGCCAACCGGTTGCCGACCAGCATGGTTGAGAGTTGGAAATCACCGATGGGAAAGGAAAACACCCGTGAATTCGGCGGGGCCGCATGCCCATCTGCATACGAAGCGGATGCATAGAGCGTCGTCGCCACGGGCAGGGTGGCGCCCGCCTTAAGCAGCGTGCGTCTGCGGAGGTCTGGTTTTGAAGTCATGCTTGCGATCCTTCTAAACGGTTTTCCAACTGGGTTCTGACGTCGAATTAATGTTCGGCGCACGGGTGTACGAGCATCATTCTGCACGGGCTGATCCGCTCGGGCTTTGCATCGGCCATGAAATTGCTCCCCGTGTGGTATTGTGCCACCGAACGTTGATAACGTCTACTAGAATTGGTTAAGGCGGGTTTGGGCGCGCCTCCAGGTATGACAGCGTGGCGGTTGTTTACGCTTTGCGTTGTCAGGTCTTTGATTGCGTCGGGACACAGGTGGGTAAGGGTGTCCCGGTCGGCGGCCGACCGGTCTACAACGACAAATGACCAATAAGTATGAAGATCATCGTCCCCAATCCCCAAAGCGTCATCTGGTAATGGGTAAGCTGCAGGTCTTTATGGCACAGCCAATAGGCAAAGTGATTGCCGGCCACAAGGAACCCGGCCCAGATCATGGTAAATCCAAGGGCACCGAGCAGGGCGAGCGGTTGTGCGCGTTCTGCCGGTACGGCCCCGATCACAGCACCCAGCAGAACAAGGATCGCCACCGCCAAGACAAGGCAGATCATAACTTCAGCCGCCACGATGATATGGAACAGCCGTTTTTGCAGGTCCGTGCTTGTGACTTTCCGGTACGAGAGCTCGGCGTAGATTTCCGGATACTCCTCGGAAAGGGCCTGCATGCACAAGACGATATCGGTCAACTGACGGTTCTGAAGCGGGTATAGAATATTGTCCCGCACCCCCAGGAACAACCACGCGGTAATCACCGAGAGCGCGCCGGTCTGCGACAAAAGTATTACCTGTTCCACCTGCGTCCCCGTTAATTCCTGAGTGCTTCAAACTTGCGGATATTCGGGCTGTCAGGCAAGTCATATGTAGTACGAATTCGTACTTGTTTATTGGAGTCGATTCGGGTATATAGTGCGATATCGTACTATATAGAGGACCGCTCAAATGACAGTTTCCCGCAGAAAAATGCTTGGCCTGGTCGGTGGCGGCGTCGTGCTCGCCGCCGGAGCCGCAACCGCAGGCTTCGTGAACACGCGCACGCCGATCGATGCACTTGCACCATGGGACACCGCCGGGGCCTATGGCGACCCGCGCAAACGGGCTTTGTCCTATGCCTTGCTGGCACCCAATCCACACAACCTGCAACCATGGATGGCGGAATTGCGCGGTTCCGATACGGTCGTTTTGACCATGGATCCGAACCGCACTCTTCCCGCGACCGACCCTAACAGCCGGCAATTGGTTATCGGCATGGGATGTTTCATCGAACTGATGGTTCAGGCCGCCGCTCAGGACGGGTATGCCACCGCACTGCAGCTGTTTCCCGAAGGTGAGGGTCCCGGCCGCCCTGTTGCCATAGCAACCTTCACCCAGGGCGGCCAGCCGGATCCCCTCTTTGCTGCGGTTGCGGAGCGGCGCACCTGCAAGGAACCAATGGATATGGCGCGGCCGGTTACCGATGATCAGATCCTGCAGGTAACGTCAAAGCTGAGCGATGAGATCACGACCACCGGGACCGCCGCGGACGATCGGGTCGCCAGCTTACGCGATATCGCCTGGGACGCCTGGATGATCGAGGCGACGACCGAGGCAACCTGGGGAGAAAGCGTCGATCTGCTGCGCGTCGGCAAGGCCGAGATAAACGCAAATCCCGACGGTATTGACCTTAGATCGCCATTTCTGGAAGTGCTGCGCCGCACGGGCATGATGGATCGTGACAGCCTGATGGACCAGAACTCGCAGGGGTTCAAAGGCACGTTGGAGGCGTATCGCGCCACATTCGCCGCGACACCTGCGTTCGTCTGGTCCGTGAGCGAGGATAACACACGTCAGGCACAGATCGCTGCGGGACGTGCCTGGGTGCGTATGAACCTCAAAGCAACGCTTATGGGATTGTCGCTGCATCCTATAAGTCAGTGTTTGCAGGAGTATCCGGAAATGGCCGAAAACTATGCGCTTATCCACCGCACCCTTGCCCAACCGGGACAGACCGTGCAGATGTTAGGACGCCTCGGCTACGGCCCCGAAATACCCCGGTCCCCGCGCTGGGGTCTGGACGCGAAAATGGTGAATGCCTGACAGAACGCAAACAAGGCAAAAAGTGACAAAGGCGCCCGACAACGCGCGCCTTTTGTTCTCGGTGTTTACCGAGATCGGGATTATCGGTCAGCTTTCGCGCACCCTACTTGAGAACAGGCTGCCGGACGGGCTGATCACGCCGCATTTTTCAGTGCTGAACCATCTGACACGCCTTGGCGACGGATGGACGCCACTGCGCCTGGCGCAGGCCTTTCAGGTTCCCAAGACGTCGATGACGCATACCCTGGGAACACTTGATCAACGTGGTCTGATCGTATTGCGCAAGAACCCCGAAGACGGGCGCAGCAAGCTTGTCTATCTGACCGATGCGGGCCGTAAAACACATCGCGAGGCTATCGCCGCGCTGGGCCCCGATATGTACGAGATCGGCCAGTCCTACCCGCCAGAGCAGGTGGAACAGCTTGCGCCGCTGCTGGTACAGCTGCGCGAGATCATGGACAGGAACAGGGAGGGTTAGGACGCGCCACCTTTCTGAGGATGCGTCAGTCCCGAAGTTCATCCTCATCCACGCCCCACATCGTGGATTTCGGAAGCCAGCCGCGCAGGCCCTGAGCACTCACGCGACACCACTCCAGACCACATTTGCCAAGCTGTGCCAGTGCCCCGGGTTCTATGTGCGCGACCAGACGGGCCCTGCTTTCAGGTGTTTTGTGAAGCGCGGCGCTCTCGCCGGTGACGATCACATATCGCGACCCCGACAGCAGCGAGTAGTGTACCCAGCCGCCCGCGCCCTCGATGTCCTTCACCCGCCGCCAATGACCGTACTCCGCCGTGATCTGAACCGGCATGTTGCGATGCTGAAACACCCAGTCGATCCGATGCGTCAGACCCGGTCCACGCCGCACGTTCGCCTCGGACGCCTTTAGCGACACATAGCGCGGCAGCGGCAGATTGGTCACCGGACCGCGCGGCGTGTCCTCGGCCCATACCGCCCCGCACGCCAACACGCTGGCCAAAAGTAAACTTAGGATCCGCATCACACACTACCGCTCGTCTGCCTGTGACCGGGGGTTTCTGTCGTCGACCCCGCGTGCCATATTCTTCAATAGCGCAATTATAAGAACAGGGGGAGCCTCGGACACATGCCGGGACATAAAACGAAGGTCATTGTGACCCGAAAGCTACCTGAACCGGTGGAAACCCGACTGCATGAGCTGTTTGACACGGAGCTGAATACCGCTGACCACGCATTTACCCGCGATCAGCTCTCCGATGCGCTGCGCCGTGCGGATGTTCTGGTGCCAACCCTGACCGACAAACTGGACGCAGCGCTGCTGGCGCAGGCCGGGGAGCCGCTGAAGCTGATCGCGAACTATGGGGCCGGCTTTGATCATATCGATGTTTCCTCCGCGCTCAGCCGGGGTATCACGGTCTCGAACACCCCCGGTGTTCTGGCCGAAGACACGGCCGATATGGCGATGGCGCTGATACTGGGCGTGCCGCGGCGCCTGAAGGAAGGCGCCATGATGATGCAGTCGGGTAACTGGGAGGGGTGGTCGCCGACGGCCCATATGGGGCATCGGGTGGGTGGCAAAAGACTTGGCATCCTGGGCATGGGCCAGATTGGACGCGCCGTGGCGCAGCGTGCGCGCGGGTTTGGGCTGCAGATCCACTACCACACCCGTCGGCGCTTGCGCCCCGAGCAGGAAGAGTCGCTTGAAGCGACATGGTGGGAGAGCCTGGATCAGATGCTGGCCCGCATCGATATTCTTAGTGTGAATACCCCACATACGCCGTCTACGTTTCATTTGCTGAACGCACGCCGACTGAAACTGATGAAACCCACCGCCTATGTCATCAACACCTCGCGCGGCGAGGTCATCGATGAAAACGCCCTCACCCGACAGCTGCGATCGGGGGAATTGGCGGGCGCAGGCCTGGACGTGTTTGAACAAGGCCATGATGTTAACCCTCGGCTGCGAGACTTGCCGAATGTTCTGTTGCTGCCGCATATGGGATCCGCGACCGAGGAGGGACGGCTCGAGATGGGCGAGAAGGTGATTATCAACATCAAGACCTTTGTCGACGGCCACCGTCCGCCGGATCAGGTCGTCCCGGCAATGTTGTAGCCAGCCCGTGTTCGATTGGTTCTGGGACCTACCGCTGATGGTGACCCTGCAAGGGTGGGTCGACAGCACCCGTGCCCTGCCGATTGATCCGGTCTGGGCGTTCATCGGTCTGCTTGCGGTGGCTCTTGGGCTGGTCGCATGGTTCAACCAGCCGCCGACGACCCGGGATCAAAAGATGCCGGGGGAGAATTACCGCGGCGGCATCACGCCCAAAACGATCAACAAGATGCTGATCACACCGAAACGCAAACGTCTGAGGTCCCGCAAGGAGATGGAGGCTGACCTGCGCAAGGCCAGAGCCGCCCGTCGCAAGGCGGACGCGCGCAGAAACCCGGACGATCCAACCTGACAAAATGGCCGGGCGCATATCCTGACTGACCCCGGGGCAGGCGCAGTCGCGATAGGGGGCGGAAACCAACAAGATACCTCGGATCGCCGCGTGCAATTCGCTATGTCCCGCAGACCTCGCAGTTTGGGTTCCGATTGATCCGGATCCTGCGCGTCTCACCCCAAAGGGCATCGTGAATAAGCATGGTGCCTGTCAACGGTTGGCCCGCGCCGGTGATCCACTTTATCGCCTCGCCGGCCATCATCGCGCCCAGAGTTCCCGCCAAGGCACCCATAACGCCCGCCTCGGCGCAATCGGGGGCCTGTCCGTCGGCCGGTTCCTGCGGAAACAGGCAGGTGAAACAGGCAGTGCCAGCCGCCGGATAAAACAGCGTCAGCTGCCCCTCCCATTGGCTGATCGCGCCCGAGAGAAGCGGGCGTTTTAGCTCGACGCACGTCGCGTTCACCAGGGCCCGCGTCGCATAGGTGTCCGTCCCGTCCAGGACCAGATCCGTATCCGCGAGCAACGCACCAGCGTTGCCGGATGTGATCCGCTGCGCGTGCGTTTCGACCTGTACATGCGGGTTCACGCGCTGCAGGGCCCGGGCGGCGCTTTCGGTCTTGGGCTGGCCGACCTGCGCGGTATCATGCAGGACCTGACGCTGCAGGTTGGACAGGGACACATCGTCGTCATCGATGATGCGCAATGCGCCCACTCCGGCTGCGGCAAGGTACAGCAACGCGGGGCTGCCCAGTCCCCCGGCGCCGATCACCGTCACATGGCTGCGTTTCAGCTTTTGCTGGCCGGGGCCGCCAATCTCGCGCAGCACAATGTGACGGGCATAGCGCTCAAGTTCGTCTGGTGAGAAACTCATTGTATCGGTTTTATCATGACCGGAACGCCACGCGCTTGGGTAAATCCCTGAGCCTGCAGCCAACTGTCCCGGTCCGGGGCCTGCGGAGCCACCAGAAGCGTATGTGCCCTGCGTTCACGGGCCGCCTGCGCTGCTGTTTCCAACAGCGCACCTGTCAAGTCACTGTCGGGCGCGGTCCAGATGTTCTGCAAGTGTGCGACGCCATCGATCACATGCAGGCGCAGCGTTGCCTGGATCGTGCCGTGATCGTCCCGATACGCTACTGAAAATACCTGAGCTTCTTCAATTGGCTGATCCAGCCGCGCTGCTGTGTCACGTGCAAGGGCTGCATCCTCTGGGATCACGACAAAACCGGTTGGATGTGCGGCGGGCGGGACGGGTTTACGCAAACGGCGCAAAATCCACCGATACCCAAGAACGGGTACGGCCGCCGCCGCAATCCACAGGAAGGCAATCACCGCCCCGCCGGTGCTTTGGCGAAACGGCGCGTCCAGGGGCAGAGCGATCTGTGCGAAAAAAGCGATCAGGACGATCACCAACAGGATGGCACGTCCTGACCAGGCCGGACCGTCCAGAACCCGGGCAAACCCCCAGGCCAACGCACCCATTGCGAGCAAACCCAGCAGACTTGCATTTCCAATGGTTTGCAGCATCGCTAGACCCCGGTCGATCCAAAGCCACCGGTACCGCGCGCCGTATCATTTAACGCGTCGACCTCGGTCCAGACAGCGCGATGCACCGGCGCCAGAACCAGCTGCGCAATCCGGTCGCCATGCCTGACGTCGTACGGTTCCGTGCCGGTGTTCAGCAGGATCACTCCAACCTCGCCACGGTAGTCCGCGTCAATCGTGCCTGGGGTGTTCACAAGCGTGATCCCGTGTTTGAGTGCCAATCCAGAGCGTGGGCGCACCTGTATTTCAAAGCCTTGCGGCAGAGCCAGGGCGATACCGGTCGGGACCAGCACGCGCGCGCCCGGCCCCAATGTCACCCCGGACCGACGCGTGTCTGGAAAGTTCGCACGGACATCCATACCCGCCGAAAGCTCGGTCTCATAAAGGGGGAGGGGGACGTCCGGATCCGCGTGCGGCAAGCGCTGGATCTGCACTGCAGTCATGACAACGCCTCGGCCACCCGCCGGGCCAGCTGTCGGGCGGTATCCACCTTGGACTGGCGTGGCCAGGGTTCGGCCCCCGAGGCTGTTATCAGCGTGACGGCATTTTCGCTGCCCCCCATGATGCCGGTTTCCGGTCGAACATCATTGGCAAGGATCCAGTCACACCCCTTGCGCTCGCGCTTTGCGGTCGCATGTGCCACGACATCCTGCGTCTCGGCGGCAAATCCCACCACCAGCACCGGCCGATGTGTCGCGTGATGCGAGAGGTCGCTCAGGATATCCGGGTTTTCGGCAAAGCGCAGGGTCGGCATCGTGCCCGCTCTGTCCTTTTTGATCTTGTGCGTTCCGGCGTCCAGGACATGCCAGTCCGCGACAGCAGCGGCGCAAATGGCTGCATCCGCCGGCAATGCGCGCTCAACCGCCGCAGCCATTTGCGCCGCAGTCTCCACCTGAGTGACTGCCGCACCGGGCGGGGGTGGAACGGTGGCCGGGCCAGAGATGAAACTGACACGCGCACCCAGACCCAACAGCGCTTCGGCGATCGCGCGTCCCTGCGCCCCGGAGGAACGGTTGGCAATATAGCGCACAGGATCAATCGGCTCATGCGTCGGCCCGGAGGTCACAAGGACATGGCGCCCCTTGAGCGGGCCCCGGGACAAGGCCGCAGCGGTCGCGGCAACAATCGCGGGCGGCTCTGCCATCCGCCCCGGACCGAATTCGCCGCAGGCCATGGCGCCTTCGTCAGGACCGACAGTCAGCACGCCGTCATCCGCAAGAACCCGCAGGTTACGCTGCGTGGCGGGATGCTCCCACATCCGTACATTCATCGCCGGTGCGATCAGGACGGACTTGTCCGTCGCCAACAGCAGCGTGCTGGCCAGATCATTCGCATGGCCCGCCGCCATCTTTGCCATTAGATCAGCCGTGGCTGGGGCCACAACAATCAGATCGGCGGCGCGGGACAATTCGATATGTCCCATCTCTGCCTCATCGGTCAGATCGAACAGGTCGCGATAAACTCTTTGCCCGGTCAGTGCCGAGGCGGAAAGCGGTGTCACAAACTCCTCTGCGGCGCCGGTCAACACGGGCGTTACGGTCGCACCGGCCTCCTGGAGTTTGCGCGCCAGTTCCAGGCTTTTATAGGCCGCGATCCCGCCACCAATGATAAGGAGTATCCTGCGCCCGTTCAGCATTGCCCGCCCTCTGTTCACCGCCGTTCTACGCGGCGCCCCCAAGGGCAGCAAGCCTATCCGCCGGGAAAGCGCTTGTGAAGTTTAGGTGCATCGTGTGCGGTACGAGAACGGTAAACCTGGCGCTGGCGTTTCTCAGACACACGACCAGATGAACCTGCATAAAATACGCATGAGTTACGGGATGAGCCGCATTGGTGAACTTGCCCCGTAAGTCAGCGGGGTGATCACCATTCAGGAAGCATGGAAGTCGTCAGCTCAGCGCAAGGGTTGCAGCGCCGTTCCCCGTAGCATTCTCAAGCTGCTTGCGCATTTTCTTTAGCGCCTGCGCTTCCAACTGGCGAATACGCTCTTTGGACAGACCGAATTCCGACCCCAGGCTCTCAAGCGTGCGCGGGTCATCGCGCAACTTGCGTTCGACGATTATCATCCGTTCGCGGGCGTTCAGACTGTTCATCGCATCGGTCAGCCAGCCGCGCGCTGTCTCCATATCCTGGGCGTGCTCAACAACATGGGCCGCCTGCGGTCCTTCGTCCTCAAGCGTTTCAACCCACTCCCGACCCTCTTCCCCGGCCTGTTGCGCGTTCAACGAAAAGTCGGATCCGGCCAGACGCGCGTCCATCATTTCGACATCGCGCAATGGAACGCCAACTTCTGTGGCAATTTTCTCGCGCAGCGCCTGCCCCTCAAGCGGTTCGCCAGCGGCACCGGCCTCACGCTCGAACTTGGCCCGAACCCTCCGGAGGTTGAAGAACAACGCCTTCTGGGAAGAGGTTGAGCCGGTGCGCACCATGGACCAGTTTCGCATCACATAGTCCTGGATCGAGGCTTTGATCCACCAAACCGCATATGTCGAAAATCGCACACCACGATCCGGGTCGAACTTTTCTGCCGCTTTCATCAACCCGACCGAGGCTTCCTGCACAAGATCAGGCATGGGCGCGCCGTAGCGGCGATACTTCGATGCCATTGAGACAGCCAGGCGCATATAGGCGTTCACCAATCTATGCAGCGAGCGTTCGCAGCCATTGTCGCGCCATGCGCGTGCCAGTGCCAGTTCCGTTTCAGCATCCAGCATCTCTGCGGCCATAGCCTGCCGCGTGACAGTCCTAATCCCCGTCGTATCGTAGTTCATGCAACCCTCCGAGTAGAAACCGCGCACCTACGTTTATTGGTAGTGTTACGGTCGCCCTGCCCCCGCAGATCACCGGTCAGGGTAAATAATCCGATAAAATGGGGTGAACGAGCCGTTTCCATATCGGGAACAGATGAATTGGATCACAAAGGGTCATTGGACGCCGATATGGAATGCCTGCACATTCTTTCCCAGGTTTCAGCGGGGTATCAGCATGTCTTATGTTCTTGCGATCGGTGACCGGACGTATTCCAGCTGGTCCCTTAGGGCCTGGCTTCTGTTCGAAGCGTTCGATGTTCCGGTAACCGTCCGTCTGGCACATATGCGAACGCCCGAGTTCGCCGATGTTCTTGCAGGGTTTGGTGCTGCACGGACAGTCCCGGCGGTCCAGTTTGAGCACGGCGCCCTCTGGGACAGTATGGCGATCCTTGAAACCCTGGCCGAGCGGCACCCGGAGGCCGGATACTGGCCGACGGGCGGTCCGGCGCGGGCGGTTGCGCGCAATCTGGTTGCCGAGATGCACGCGGGATTCGCCGATTTGCGCCGCGACTGTCCGATGATGCTCAGATCCGCGTTTGTCGGTTTCGAACCCGGTGATGGCGTCGAAGCCGACGTGCACCGGATTTGCCAGATCTGGACCATTGCCCGCGGGCATCAGACAGACGGGCCTTGGCTGTTCGGATCCTACACCGCCGCAGACGCCTACTTCGCGCCTGTGGCCGCGCGTATTGCGGCCTATGGGCTGCAGGTTCCAGCCAAGGATCGGGCCTATGTCGACGCGCACCTTCACCACCCCAGTTTTCGACGGTGGCGCGCGATGGCTCTGGCGGACCCGCATGTTCAGACACAGTATGAAATCGACCTCAAGCCACAGCCGTGGCCCGGTCCGCCTGCCATCCCGGCGGCGGCGGTGTCCGAAGGCGTGCCGGTGAACCCGCATTGCCCCTTTTCGGGCAAACCCGTTGCCGCGGACGCACTGGCGCGGATCGACGGCAAAATTGTCGGGTTCTGCAACACTTTCTGCCGCGAAAAATCCGTCGCCGACCCTGCGGCATGGCCCGAGGTGATGGCATTGATCGCGCGGAACGGGGCCTAGTCTTAAGCTCGCATTAACCATGATCAGTCTTGCTGGCCGTCTGAGGAGGCGCCAGATGATTGCTCGGTCTTATACGGTCGCATTTTTGGGGATGGAGGCCCGCCGGGTTGAGGTGCAATGCGCCATCGCCCCAGGCCTGCCGGGTTTCGCTATCGTCGGCCTGCCGGACAAAGCGGTGTCCGAAGCGCGCGACAGGGTTCGCGCGGCGCTTGCTGAAATGGGGCTGGCTTTGCCGTCGCGGCGGATCACTGTCAATTTGTCCCCGGCGGACCTGCCAAAGGAGGGGTCGCATTTCGATCTGCCCATCGCCTTGTCGATCCTGGCGGCGATGGATGTGCTCCCCCGGGAGGAGGTGGCGCAGTACTGGGCCATGGGAGAGTTGGCTTTGGACGGCTCGCTGGTTGCTGTGATCGGTGCATTGCCTGCCGCCCTGGCCGCCGGGGAAGACGACCGGGGGCTCATCTGTCCACAGACCAGCGGGCCCGAGGCCGCATGGATTGACTCGGTCGCGGTTCTGGCTCCGCCTGACCTGCTGGCAACCGTGAACCACTTCAGTGGCAAGTCGATCCTGGCGCCTGCTGTTGCAGGTCAGGTGGCGTCCCCGCCGGTCATGGCAGATCTTGCTGATGTGCGCGGGCAGGAAAAGGCGCGCCGCGCGTTGGAAATTGCCGCTGCGGGGCACCACCATATCTTCATGGTGGGGCCGCCCGGTTCCGGGAAGTCCATGCTGGCGGCACGACTGCCCGGAATACTGCCACCGATGGATCCCGAGGAAGCGCTGGAAACATCCATGATCCATTCGCTGTGCGGGTTAATCGAAGCGGGCGGGATCAGCCGGGAACGTCCGTTTCGCAATCCGCATCACACGGCATCCATGGCGGCTGTGGTCGGTGGCGGGCGTGGCGCAAAACCGGGCGAGATCAGTCTGGCCCATCATGGGGTTCTGTTTCTGGATGAACTGCCCGAGTTTCCGCGCGGCGTTCTTGAAACGCTGCGACAACCGATCGAGACCGGGGATGTTATCGTCGCGCGCGCGAACGCGCATGTCCGCTATCCCTGTAAGTTTATGCTGATCGCGGCCGCCAACCCCTGCCGTTGTGGATACTTGGCCGATCCTGCGCGGGCCTGCGCCCGCGCCCCGTCCTGCGGCGGCGACTATCTGGGCAAAGTCTCCGGTCCCCTTCTCGACAGGTTCGACCTGCGCATCGAAGTCCCGCCCGTCCGCATCGCCGAGGTGGCGGATACTGTACCCGGTGAAGCCTCGGCGCAGGTGGGCGCGCGGGTGGCAGTGGCACGGGCACGCCAGGCTGAACGCTACAGTGCCAGCCCGGGAGTGCGGGTGAATGCAAACGCCCAGGGCGATACACTTACCAAACAGGCGGATTTGAGTGCGGAGTCGCGTGTGCTGATCGAGCGGGCAGCAGAGCGTTTCGGGATGAGTGCGCGTGGCTATCACCGGGTCATACGGGTGGCACGCACGATCGCCGACCTTGCGGACCAGTCCCAGGTCGGGCGGGACCATATCGCCGAAGCGATAAGTTATCGGCTGACTGCCGAGAACCGAAAGCCTGCGCTTGTGACGGACGCCCCTGGGAGCGCGGCGGAGGAAAAGCAGGCCTAAACCTGGTACACGTCACGAAGGCGGTCCAAAAGCGGCGCTGCGTCGGTGAGTTTGACCCGAACCGGTAACGTCAGCACCTGGCGGCGAATGTCCGGCGGCAGGCGAACCGCATCCTTTTCCGTGGTAACCAGCTGCGCGTTTGATTTTTGAGCATCAGACAGCAATCGACGGGCCAGCGCGGGTGGATAGGGTGCATGATCGGGGAAACTGCGCACCTCGACCACCTCGGCCCCGGTCATGCGCAAGGTTGCGAAAAACTTGTCGGGGCGGCCAATGCCCGCGAACGCAAAACACCGCAAACCCGCCCACGGCATGCCGGTTTGCAATGGGCTAAGCGTCCCCTCAACCAGCGGCAGGTCTGCAACAGCAGGAGTGCCCCGGACAAAGCTCTCGCGCGCCTGGTCCGGTCCAAGAAGGACAAGCAAATCCGCGCGGGCAAGCCCGGCCAGAACCGGTTCGCGCAGCGGTCCGGCCGGGATGACATGGCCATTGCCAAAACCCGCCTCGGCATCGATCACCAACAGGGTGAGCGTTTTGGCAAGGTCCGGGTTCTGGAACCCGTCATCCATGACGATCACCTTGGCCCCGGCGGCGACCGCTGCAGCTGCCCCGGTCAGGCGGTTGCGGCAGACCCATGTCGGCGCATAGGCCGAAAGCAGCAAGGGCTCGTCGCCAACCTCGGCAGCTGTGTGTCGGGCCGCCTCAACCCGGACGGGTCCCGCAAGCGTGCCGCCATATCCGCGCGACAAAGCATGCGCCCCGGCGACACCTTGTTCGACCAATGCTTCAAGAACGGCGATTACAACGGGTGTCTTGCCTGTTCCGCCCGCTGTTAAGTTTCCGATGCAAATCACCGGGACGCCGACGTTCGTTCCGGGGCGTGACACGCGCCGCGCCGTGATCCGTGCCCAGATCCACGAGGCGGGCGTCAACAGCCCTGCCAATACCCCGGGGTCGGCTGACCAGAACCCGGGCGCACGTATCACGCGGTGGACGCCCGCAAATGCGCGCGCAGAACACCCAGAACATGCCGGGTCACATCCGCCCCTTCGGATGAGGCCGCCCATGCCGCGTTTGCCAGTGCCGCGGCGCGGTCAGGTGGCAATGCCTCGATAAGCTTGGCGCCCAGCATGTCGGCCGAGGGCACAAGAACGGCCGCGCCCGCCCGACGGAAGCGGGCATAGCTTGTCTCGAAATTATGAACGTGCGGCCCGTGCAGAATGGCCGATCCCAGCAGGGCCGGTTCGAACGGATTGTGACCGCCCACATCGACCAGGGACCCGCCGATGAAACTAACCGCCGCGACCCGGTACCAAAGGCCCATCTCCCCCAGGGTGTCGGCCAGGTAGACCTCGCAGTTTCGGTCCGCGCTTTCGCCCAAGGACCGAACCGATACGCGCCAGCCGTCCGCGCGCAGGCGTCGCGCGACTTCAGGGCCGCGATCAGGATGGCGGGGGGCGATGATCAGCATCAGTCCCGGATACCGGCGTCGCGCCTCGCGGTGCGCCTCGGCCACCAGCACCTCTTCTCCATCATGTGTCGACGCCGCGAGCCAGACCGACCGCCCCTTGAGCTGTGCCATCGTCTTTTTCAGGACGTCGGGATCATACGGCAGCGGCTGGGCGGTGTCCTTCAAGCTTCCGGAAACCTCAATCCGTCCGGGTGATGCGCCAAGTGTGTAAATCCGGTCTGCCCCGGCATCGTCTTGCGCCAAAATGGCCTCGAAACGGTTGAAAAGCGAGGCTGCATAGGCCCCCGCCCATCGTAAACGCCGCGCCGACTTCCGCGAGATCCGTGCATTGATCAGCATCATGGGGATCCCGCGACGGTGCGTATCGACCACCAATCGCGGCCACAGATCGCTTTCGGTCCAGACCGCAAGGTTTGGTTTCCAATGATCCAGAAACCCGCGGACCGCGATGGCAGTGTCAACCGGAACATACTGGTGTATCGCGCCGGCGGGTAAACGATCCGCCATCACATCCGCCGAGGTGACCGTCCCGGTTGTAACCAGAATCCTCACCTCGGGGTCTTCCTCGGCCAGCGCTTCAATCACGCTCAACAGGGCAACACTTTCGCCGACCGAAGCGGCGTGAAACCATATCAGCCGACCGGCGGGGCGCGCCACCTCCGGGGATCCAAGGCGTTCGTTGAGCCGGTCGGCGTCTTCTTTGCCCAACGCGATCCGCGCGGTCAGCCTGCGGCGCGCAAACCCGTTGGTGAAACGCGATAGCCCCAGATATGCCGCAAGTAGAAGCGATTGCCCCATAGGCGTTTAGCTCAGCTCCTCGGTCGAGCTTGCTTCCGCCTCCTCATCGCGCAGACGATGCAGGTGGGCGATAAAGTAGCGCATATGTGCGTTGTCGACTGTCGCCTGCGCGGCGGCTTTCCACGCATTGTAGGCGGCGGCGTAGTTGGGATAGACGCCCACCATCTCGATCTCGTCTACATTGCGGAACGTGGTGCCTGATGGATCGGTGAGTTCACCGCCGAATACGAAGTGCAGGCGCTGTGTCATGGATGTCTCCAACTCTCTCTATACGGCGGATATCGGTTTCAGGAGCGCAGCCTAGTGGAAGTGCCAAATGGGTCAAGGGAACCTGCAACTGTGCTACCCTGGTGCCCGTCCAGTGCGGATGCCGGACCGTGCACCGGCAACCCGCTACAGACAGCGCTCAAACAGCGCGCGGGTGTTCTCTGGCGTCAGGGGGACTGGGTTTCCGCCGCAACTCGGGTCGCGCAGGGCCGCGGCGGTCAACGCGTCAAGATCCGGGTTTTCAACACCCAGCTGTGTCAAAGAGCCGGGTATCCCAAGGCGCGTGATCAGGCTGCCCACAAAGTTGTAGAAACCATCGTATCCGCCCTCAATGCCCAGGTACCATGCGGCCATCGCCAGACGCTCGGCAACTGCATTTCTGTTAAAGGTCAGAACCGCCTGCATCACAACCGCATTGGTGGTGCCGTGATGCGTATGGTGCACCGCACCGATAGGGTGCGACAGCGCGTGAATTGCACCCAGACCCTTTTGGAACGCGGTTGCGCCCATTGCGGCGGCGGACATCATATGCGCCCGGGCCTCAAGATCGTTTCCGTCGGCATGGGCGCGCGGCAGGTTCTCTTTGACAAGGCGCATGCCCTCAAGCGCGATGCCCTGGCTCATCGGGTGATAGTGCGGTGAACAGAACGCCTCAAGACAATGCGCAAAAGCGTCCATACCGGTGCCTGCGGTGATCGCGGGCGGCATGCCGACGGTGAGTTCAGGATCGCAGATGACGACAGCGGGGAGCATACTTGGGTGAAATATTATCTTCTTTTCCTGGGTTTGAGAGTTGGTGACAACGCCTGCACGGCCAACTTCCGAACCCGTTCCCGCTGTCGTCGGGACAGCCACTACGGGCGCGATCGCCTGTGCGTTGGCGCGGGTCCACCAGTCGTCGACATCCTCAAAGTCCCATAAGGGCCGACTTTGGCCCGCCATAAACGCGATGACCTTGCCAAGATCCAGCGCCGAGCCGCCGCCAAAGGCGATCACACCGTCGTGGCCACCGTCGCAATAGGCCTGAACACCGGCCGCAGCGTTGGTTTCCGTCGGGTTGGGATCGACGTCGGAGAACAGTGCCTGCCCCAACCCTGCCCCATCCATAAGGTCCAGAGTAGCCCGCGTGATGGGAAGCTGCGCAAGGCCGCGGTCCGTGACCAGCAACGGGTTTTTTATCCCTGCTTGGGCGCAGGCTTCGGGCAATTCGGCAATCCGCCCGGCACCAAATCGGATTGCCGTCGGGTAGGACCAGTTCGCTAGGGGGATCATCGATCGTGTACCTTTCCGTTGCCGCACAGGCAAAAGCGTTCCGGGGTTGTGGATGCATGCCCATCACATGAGCGTGGCGCCACGATGGTGTGCCGCTGACCCGGGAACCGGGGAACGCAGTGATCGGCGGGCAAGATCCGGCGGCGCAGGATCAGCACGACATCGGGCCAGTCAGATCCCGGCGGTGTTGCCCCGCCCAATGTATCAACTTCTCCGGGGCCTGCTCTTGGGGATTCTGTCGCCATCGTCACGCCCGTTCGAACCCGCGGGCAATCTCCCAATCGGTTACTGCCCGGTCGAACTCTTCCTGTTCCCATTCCGCGGCGCGGGTGTAGTGATCGACGACATCGTCGCCCATCGCCTCGCGAAGCATGGCGGACCCACGCAGTGCTTCGGTCGCGTTACGCAGGGTTCGCGGAACGTCGGGCGCGCTCGCAGCGTCATATACATCGCCGCCTGTCGGGCGGGCCAGCGGGATCTTATCCTCGATGCCCTTGAGGCCCGCCGCCAGCATGGCTGCCAGGGCCAGATAGGGATTGAGGTCCGATCCTCCGATACGACACTCGACCCGAATGCCCGGCGTACCATCCCCACACAGACGGAACCCTGCAGTGCGATTATCAATCGACCAGACCGATTTGGTCGGCGCGAACGTCCCCTTTGCAAAGCGTTTGTAGCTGTTGACATAAGGGGCCAGGAAAAAGGTGTAGTCCGCCGCATAGGCGATCAGCCCCGCCATGTAGTGGCGCATCAGGTCTGACATCCCAAGCTCGGCGTTGCTGTCGTAGAACGCCGGGGCGTCGCCGAGCCACAGCGACTGATGAACGTGGCTTGAGCTTCCCACCCGATCCGCCGCCCATTTCGGCAGAAAGGTCGCGGCATGCCCGTTCTGCCAGGCGATCTCCTTTACGGCGTGTTTCGCAATGGTGTGGTGGTCGGCGCAGGCAAGGGCCGGGGCATAGCGGATATTCAACTCCTCCTGCCCTGCTTCGGCCTCGCCTTTTGAGTTCTCGATGGGAATCCCGGCGGTGTAGAGGTGGTTGCGCACCGGGCGCATGACGCCCTCTTCTTTGGTTGTTTGCAGGATATGGTAGTCCTCGTTGTATCCGCTGATCGGCGCAAGGCTGCGATACCCGTCTTGGCGCAACGCATCAAAGGACTTCTCGAACAGGAAAAACTCCAGTTCAGTCGCCATCATCGGCGTCAGACCCAGCGCCTGCAGCCGCGTGATCTGCTTCTTGAGCACGGCGCGGGGGTCATGGGGGACGGGTTCATGGGTATGGTGGTCCAGAATGTCGGACAGAACCATCACTGTCCCGTCGAGCCATGGCATTGGTCGGATCGTCTCAAGATCCGGGCGCATGACATAGTCACCGTAGCCCTTTTGCCAGCTCGTGGCGGCATATCCGTCTGGTGTTGCCATCTCAAGGTCGGTGGCCAGCAAGTAATTGCAGCAATGCGTTTCAGCATGCGAGTGATCGATGAAGTTGCGCGCGTGAAAACGTTTGCCCATCAAACGCCCCTGCATATCCACAAGGCAGACCAGGACGGTGTCGACTTCCCCGTCCGAGACCTTGGATTTCAGCGCGTCGAAGGACAGGGGGCCGGGCATAATTGTATCCTCGCATTCATATGGGGGCACCAGTCTTGGCACCCCCGTTGATTAGCCGTCCGGCATATCGGATCCAAGTGGGATCATCCGTCAGCCATAGCGATAGGGACGCCCGGCTTTTTCCATGTCGGCATTGTACTGCTTGAAGATCTCGACCACCTGTCGCTTCACGTCGCTTTCGGCGGCGATCTCCTCCCAGAATTCCCGGGCAGCCGCTTCGACTGTGGCCCATTCCTCATCCGGGATCGATGTCAGTTCCAGCTTGGTTCCGTTGACGCGCAGGTTTGCCTCGCCACCCCAGTACCACCATTGGCGATAATAGTGGGATTGATCGCAGCACACCCTGAACAACAGCTGCAGATCCTCGGGCAGTTCGTTCCAGCGTTCCATGTTGGCAAAGAACGATCCCGCCCAGGCCCCCGAGATATTATTGGTCAGGAAGTAGTTGGTCACATCCGCCCAGCCCACGGTGTAATCCTCGGTGATGCCGGACCATGCGATGCCGTCCAGCTCCCCTGTTTGCATGGCGACCTCGATATCCTCCCAGGGCAGGTTGACCGGAACGACGCCGAACTGGCTCATGAAGCGACCGGCGGTGGGGAAGGTGAAGACGCGCTTGCCGTTTAGATCGGCCAAGCTGCGGATCGGGTCCTTGGTGGCGAAGTGGCACGGGTCCCACGCGCCGGCGCTGATATGCTTGACGCCGACAGCGGAGTACTCGGCATCCCAGATCTCGTTCAGTCCGTACTGGTTGAACAAGACCGGCACATCCAGCGAGTACCGGCTGGCAAACGGGAAATAGCCGCCGAAGACGGTCACTTCTGTTGGCGACGCCATACTGTCATCATCCGACTGTACTGCATCGATCGTGCCGCGCTGCATGGCCTGGAACAACTCCCCGGTGGGGACAAGCTGATCGGCGTAGAACAGTTCGATCTGCATCCTGTCACCGGCGATCTTGTTAAACATCTCGATTGCCGGATCGATCACATGTTCAGCCAGCGCGGCCCCCGCATAGGTCTGCATACGCCAGGTGATCGTGTCCTGGGCAATCGCAGGCGCTGCGAGGGGGGTTGCCGCCGCACCCACCGCGGTGGTGGTCAGGAACTTGCGTCTTGTGGTCATGTCATTCTCCTCTGTTGGTAGTCTAGTTTCCGTAGACGACGCCCGGCAACCATGTCGCGATCGCCGGAAACGTCATCACCAGGGCCAGCGCCGCGACCATCACCAGCACGAACGGGATGATGGACGCGTAGATATCGCGCAGCGCGATCTCGGGCGGGGCCATGGCGCGCATCAGAAAAAGGTTGTAGCCGAACGGCGGGGTCATATAGGCGATCTGGGTGGTGATCGTGTACAGGATCCCGTACCAGATCAGGTCGAAACCCAACTCCCCCACCAGGGGGACATACAGCGGCGCAACGATCACCAGCATCGCCGTGTCATCCAGAAACGTGCCCATCAGGATAAAGCTGAGCTGCATCAGGATCAGGATCAACCAAGGGCTCAGCCCCAACCGCTCGGTGAACAAGCTCTCGATTGCCTTGACCGCGCCAAGACCGTCAAAAACCGCACCAAAGGCCAGGGCTGCCAGGATAATCCACATGAACATGCATGTGATACCCAGGGTCTTTCTGACCGAGTTCTCAAAGACCTCGGACGTCATGCGCCCCTTGAAAACAGCCGCGGCGAAAGCCGCCAGTGCCCCGATCGCCGAGCTTTCGACAAGCGAGGTCCATCCGTTCACAAACGGGATCATCATGACTGCAAAAATAACCAGCGGCAGGACGCCCGCGCGCAGCAGGCGCAGCTTTTCGGCCCGCGGCATATCACGCTCGTCGGGCGCCAAGGGTGGACCCAGTGTTGGGTCAACCCTGCAGCGCAGGGCGATATAGGCGATGAACATTCCCGCCATCATCAAACCGGGCAGTACCC
This sequence comes from Pseudomonadota bacterium, assembly GCA_039190275.1. Lineage (GTDB taxonomy): Bacteria > Pseudomonadota > Alphaproteobacteria > Rhodobacterales > Rhodobacteraceae > Halovulum. The sequence goes on from JBCCYF010000021.1 coordinate 50,889, forward strand.
CGGCAAGCCACAACTGGCCCACCGGTTGGCGGGCGATCATGGCATACAGGACCAGCACGACCGAAGGGGGCACCAGAATACCCAAGGATGATCCGGCCTGTATCACACCGGTGACCATTCGTTTGTCGTAGCCGCGCCTGAGCAATTCGGGCAGTGCAATCGTCGCCCCGATTGCCATACCCGCAACACTTAGGCCGTTCATGGCCGAGATCAGCACCATGAGGCCAATCGTCCCCACCGCGAGACCGCCGCGCAGGCCCCCCATCCAGACATGGAACATCCGGTAGAGGTCATCGGCGATGCGGCTCTCGGACAGCACGTAACCCATAAAAATGAACATCGGCAGCGTCAGAAGGGGATACCATTTCATCAGCTTCATGGCGGCAGCGAAGCCAAGATCATACCCGCCCCGGTCGCCCCAGAGCAAAAGCGCCGCCACGACCGCGACAAAGCCGATGGCGCCAAACACCCGCTGCCCGGTGAGAAGCATCAGCATCATGGTCGAGAACATCAAGGTGGCGATCACTTCATAGGGCATCAGAGCGGATCACCCCTTAAGCGCAGGATATCCTTACACAGTTCCGACAGGCATTGCAGCAGCATAAGAAAGATGCCAAGCACCATGATCGCCTTGATCGGCCACATGTACGGGCGCCAGGCAGAGGGCGATCGTTCAGCCCGACCAACCTCCTGTGACCCGGTAAGCAGTCCGGCAAAGAACCTCAGCGGCTCACCACCAAAGTGCCCGAGTGAAAATGCGGTCGAGGCGACGCCGCCGTACAGCAGGACGCCGAGGTAGAAGATCAGAAAAACCACCGTGACCGCATCGAACCAGGCCTTGCGCCGCAACGACCAGCCGCCATACAGCAGATCCATACGCACATTCGAATTCATTTGTATCGAATAGGGGCCACCCAGAATGTAATATGCGACCATCGCAAACTGCGCCATTTCAAGTGTCCAGAGCGAGGGGAC
>JBCCYF010000022.1:0-51406 GCA_039190275.1 Pseudomonadota bacterium
CGCAGGATCCTGTTGGGACCGACCCGCAGAACAAAGAGGTCAAGGTGACCGTCACTGTCGATGTCAATCGGATACGCCCCCGTTGCACCGGTGATGGCGGGGGCGTCAGCCTGCTCAAATACCAACGGACCACCCTGGGCCGAGCGGTTGCGAAACAGCTGCGCTGGTCCCGCGCCACCGGCCACGTAAAGGTCTGGAAATTCGTCACCATCGCAGTCAAAGGTCGCTACACCGCCGCCCACGAAATGCTCCCAACCACCCTCATAAACATGTTCAAAGGGCATCGCCTGCGGTTCGAACCGGACCTGAGCCTGGGCCTGGGCAGGCATGCAAAACGCTGCAAGACAGATCAGGACCCTCACACCGGGGCGTCCGTTAGTTGAACGGTCGCTGCCTCAAGCGCGAGTGTGGCCGCACCCCGTGCCCAGACCAGATCGCCCCAGGCATTGATTTCCACGTCCGGCGCGACGCGGCCCGTGCTCAGCGCAAGCGACTTCATCGCCGAAAGGACATCCTCGGCATAGAGATAATCATACCGCATCCGTTCCCCGGCCAAAATGACCAGCGGCGGATCGAACAGGTTCACCACATTCGACAGGCCCAGCGCAAGAAACCGGCCGGCACGGCGAAAGATCATGCGGGCCGCCTGATTTCCAGCCTTGGCCTGTTCATAAAGCGTATCGAGCAACACACCGGTTGAGCTTGCCTTCTCCCGGTCCAGATCCAGCGCGACCGAGGCTTCCCGCACCAGGGCGTAATCCGCCACATAGGCTTCAAGACAGCCGCGTTGTCCGCAGCGGCAAAGCGCCCCATCCAGCTGGACTTTGGTGTGACCCAGTTCCATCCCCAGGCCGCCACCGCCGCGGTACAATTGGTGATCCACCACCAGCCCCATGCCGACCCCATGTTCAATCGTGACCACGGCAAAATCGGCCCGCGCCCGCCCTGCCCCAAACCACAGTTCCGCAAGCGTCACCAGATTGGCATCATTGTCGATGGTCACCGGCAGCTTTAGCCGTTCAGTCAGCAACTGTGCCAGCTGGATCCCCTGCCCCTGCAGGATGGGTGACCAGTTCACGACCCCCTCGGCATGATCGACGATCCCCGGCAGACCCAGGCCGACGCCCAGGATCTTCCCTTCCGGCAGATCCGCGCGCGCCAACAGATGCGCCACAAGATCGGAAGCCTCGTTCACAATTTCTTCTGGCGAGACGCGGCAGGGGTCGCGGGTGACGCTGGTATCGGCCACGGGCTGGCCCGCGAGGTCAATGATCACGCCGGTATGGTTGGCGTCACTGAGTTTCAGTCCGATGACATAACCCGCCTGTGCCCGAATACTCAGCGCCACCGGAGGGCGGCCTCGGTGACCGGGCGGCGGCGGGGCTTCGACCTCCTGCAGCAGCCCATTGCGCAGCAGGTCAGAGACCTGCAGAGTGACCGAGGCCGGGCTGACGTTGAGGTGTTTTGCGACATCGACGCGCGGGATCTGACCGGCTGATCGGACCGATTCGTACACCCGCTGCCGCAGAGGCGTCAGCGTATCCGCCGCATGCTGGCGATAGGGACCGCAGCCGGACAATCCTGGCACCGGCGGTCTCGTTTGTCGGTTCACGGCAGCCTCATTACTTTAATGATCCAAAAAACTATCAGACATCTTGTGAGGTTTGGCAAGTATTTCGCAGTTGCAGCACGATTATTCGCAGTTGCACACAAATTTTATCCTCTTGACTTGAATTTTTATTTTGACAGTTAAAATAAATTGGTCAATCCTGTAAATGTGCAGGCTGGCAAGCCGCATCGCCCCAATGGGGTGACATGAATTGGGAGGTACCAATGCGGAAAGCAATCATTCTCGCGGCGACAGTGTCGGCCGCCTTTGCAACATCGGCATTCGCGGACAGTCATGCATTGACGGTCGGCGTGAGCTGGTCGAACTTCCAGGAGGAACGCTGGAAAACGGACGAGGCGGCGATCAAGTCGGCCTTGGAGGCCGCCGGTGCAACATATGTGTCAGCCGATGCCCAGTCATCCTCGGCCAAACAGCTGAGCGATGTCGAAAGCCTGATCGCCCAAGGCGTTGATGCGCTGATCATCCTGGCACAGGATTCGCAAGCTATCGGACCGGCAGTCCAAGCGGCCGCCGATGAGGGTATTCCCGTGGTGGGCTATGATCGCCTGATCGAGGATCCGCGCGCATTCTATCTTACGTTCGACAACGTCGAAGTGGGCCGGATGCAGGCACGCGCGGTATTCGCTGCGGCGCCCGAGGGTCGGTACGTGATGATCAAGGGCTCGCCCACAGATCCAAACGCAGACTTCCTGCGCGGCGGACAGCAAGAGATCCTGCAAGAGGCCGTCGACAGCGGCGCGATTACCATTGTCGGTGAGGCCTATACCGACGGATGGTTGCCCGCCAACGCACAGCGCAATATGGAGCAGATCCTGACGGCGCAGGACAATGGTGTAGATGCCGTGGTTGCCTCGAACGACGGGACCGCAGGTGGTGTCGTCGCGGCGTTGACAGCGCAGGGCATGGAAGGGATCCCGGTGTCCGGCCAGGACGGCGACCACGCCGCGCTTAACCGTGTCGCATTGGGTACGCAGACAGTGAGCGTTTGGAAGGATGCGCGGGAGCTGGGCAAGGCCGCAGGCGAAATCGCCGTTGCACTGGCGTCTGAAACGGCGATGGCGGATGTTGCGAACGCGCAGGCCTGGACCTCGCCCGGTGGCACCGAAATGACGGCCGTCTTCCTGGCGCCGGTTCCGGTGACTGCGGACAACCTCTCGCTGGTGGTGGACGCTGGCTGGATCACGCAGGAAGCGCTGTGTCAGGGTGTCACAAACGGCCCCGCGCCGTGTAACTGACACCAGCCGAGTGCACCGCACCCAGACCGGGGGCGGTGCTTTTCCAGGGCGCGGAAACCCGAGATCGCGGGACCGCGGCCCGTTCCCATACCGAGCCACTGGAGGCCCGACAATGTCGGACGTCACGCAAGCTGATACGCCGCCCGCGCGCCGAAACTTCTTTCAAGAGCTGGAGCTGGATACACGCCTGCTGGGCATGATCGGCGCTTTTATTGTCCTTTGTGTCGCATTCCACCTGATGACGGACGGCCGTTTTCTGACACCGCGGAACATTTTCAACCTGACCATCCAGACCGTGTCGGTCGCGATTATGGCCACGGGTATGGTGTTTGTTATTGTCACGCGGCACATCGATCTGAGCGTCGGATCACTTTTGGCGACCTGTTCGGCAGCGATGGCCATGACCCAAACATCAATCCTTCCCGATACGCTGGGCCTGAGCCTGGGACACCCGTTGATCCCCTGGATCACAATTGTAGTGGGGATCATCGTCGGTGTGGCAATCGGCTGTTTTCATGGGTGGCTTGTGGGGTACTTGGCAATCCCGGCCTTCATCGTGACGCTGGGCGGCTTGCTGGTTTGGCGCAATGTTGCCTGGTATCAGACCAATGGCCAGACCATCGGGCCGCTCGACCCGACATTCATGCGGTTCGGCGGGATAAACGGAACTCTGGGAACGACCGCAAGCTGGATCGTCGGCGGCCTTGCTGTGCTGGCAGCGGTCGGGGCGCTGTTCGCCGCACGGCGCAACAAGCAAAATCATGGATTTCCGGTCAAGCCGTTCTGGGCCGAGATGACATTGGCGGCGATTATTGCCGCCAGCATCCTGGGCTTTATTGCGATCCTGAACTCCTATCAGATCCCAACCCGCCGACTGGAGCGGATGTTCGAAGCCCGGGGTGAGGTGATGCCCGAGGGGTATACTGCAGGCTATGGCCTTCCGATCTCGGTCCTTTTGCTGATTGCGATCGCAATCATGATGACCGTACTGGCCAGGAAGACCCGGCTGGGGCGCTATATCTTTGCAACCGGCGGCAACCCGGACGCGGCCGAACTGTCAGGGATCAACACGCGCATGCTGACGGTGAAGATTTTCGGAATCATGGGGGCGCTGTGCGCGATCTCGGCCGTTGTGGCCTCGGCCCGGCTGACAAATCATTCCAATGATATCGGGACGCTGGACGAGCTGCGCGTCATTGCCGCTGCGGTGATCGGCGGGACCGCGCTGGCTGGCGGGCTGGGCACGATCCATGGCGCTATTCTGGGCGCATTGATCATGCAGTCGCTGCAGTCGGGAATGGCCATGGTGGGCGTCGATGCACCGCTGCAAAACATCGTTGTCGGCACGGTTCTGGTCCTGGCCGTGTGGATCGACATCGTCTACCGCAAACGGTTCGGAGCGAAGTGATGACAACGCCTTTGGTGGAAATGCACGACATCTCGATCGCGTTCGGCGGGATCAAGGCGGTCGACCACGTCTCGGTCGATCTGTACCCCGGTGAAGTTGTCGGCCTGCTGGGCCACAACGGTGCGGGCAAGTCGACACTGATCAAGATTCTGTCCGGCGCCTACAAGGCCGATAGCGGAGAGATCCGCGTCAACGGTCAGCCGGTGAAGATTGAAAGCCCGCGGGATGCGCGGGATCACAATATCGAGACCATCTATCAGACCCTGGCCTTGGCGGATAACCTTGATGCTGCCAGCAACCTGTTCCTGGGGCGCGAGCTGACGACCGCACTGGGGCTGGTTGACGATGCGCGGATGGAGGCGGAAACGCGCAAGATCATGGCGCGGCTCAACCCGAATTTCCGAAAGCTGAACGAGCCGGTCAGCGCGCTCTCGGGTGGACAGCGGCAGTCCGTGGCGATTGCGCGCGCTGTCTATTTCAACGCCAAGATCCTGATCATGGACGAGCCAACCGCCGCCTTGGGCGTGCATGAGACCAAGATGGTCGCGGACCTGATCCAGGAACTCAAGAACCAGGGCCTGGGGATCTTTCTGATCAGTCACGACACGCATGAAATGATGGAATTGTGCGACCGTGTCTCGGTGATGAAAAACGGGCAGCTGGTCGACACCGTTCGGGTCGAAGATGTGACCGAGGATGACGTTCTGGCAATGATCATCCTGGGAAAGAAACCCGAGAAGGCGGCCTGATGTACATCGGACTGGATCTGGGCACCTCCGGTCTGAAGGCGTTGTTGATCGGGGAAGACCAGACCATCCTTGCCGAGGCGCAAGCGCCGCTGGATGTGCAGCGGCCACATGACGGATGGTCCGAGCAATTGCCTGCGGACTGGTTGACAGCGGCCGAGTCGGCGATGGCGGCACTGCGCGCAGAGCATGCACTGGATCGGGTGCAGGGTATCGGATTGAGCGGCCAAATGCATGGCGCGGTTCTTCTGGACCGGTCGGACAACGTGCTGCGCCCCTGCATCTTGTGGAATGACACACGCGCTGCGCAACAGGCCGCGGCGATGGATGCCGATCCGGCCTTTCGCAGCATCACCGGCAATATCGTGTTTCCGGGCTTTACCGCACCCAAACTTGCCTGGGTTTCAGCCGAGGAGCCGGGGATTTTCTCTCAGGTTGCGCGCGTGCTGCTGCCCAAGGACTACCTCCGTCTCTGGTTGACCGGCGAGGCTGTGTCCGAGATGTCCGATGCCGCCGGAACCAGTTGGTTGGACGTGGGCGCGCGCGACTGGTCGGATACGCTTCTGGAGAAATCCGGCCTGGGGCGCGAGCATATGCCTCGGCTGATCGAAGGCTCGGCCGTCTCAGGCCTCTTGCGGCCCGAGTTGGCACAGCGCTGGGGCCTTGCTGAGCGGGTTGTCGTGGCCGGAGGTGGCGGTGACAACGCCGCCTCGGCTGTCGGTGTCGGTGTGGTCAGGGCTGGCGATGCCTTTATCTCGATCGGCACGTCAGGCGTCCTGTTCGCGGCATCGGATGCCTATGCACCGGACCCTGCGACGGCGGTGCACACGTTCTGCCATGCGTTGCCGGACACCTGGCATCAGATGGGTGTCATCCTGGCCGCGACCGACGCGCTGGAATGGTACGGGCGCCTTGTCGGCCAATGCGCTGCGACACTGACGCGGGATCTTGGGCCACTGCGGCCGCCCGGTCCAACGCTGTTTCTGCCCTACCTCGGCGGGGAACGTACACCGCATAATGATGCAAGGGCGCGCGGTGCGTTCGTGGGGCTGGACCACGCGACCGATCCAGCGGCCGGCACCCGCGCCGTCCTTGAAGGGGTCACACACGCGGTCCGCGACTGCTGGGACGCGCTGGCAGCGACGGGAACGCGAATTGAACGGTTGACAGCAGTCGGGGGCGGCAGCCGTTCGGACTATTGGCTGGCGGCGATCGCGACGGCGCTGAACCACCCCGTCGACGTCCCGGTTGGTGGAGACTTTGGGGGCGCTTTCGGTGCGGCACGGTTGGCCATGATGGCGGCCACAGATCAAGGCGCGGATCTGGCAGTGCGGCCAACGATCGCGCGCAGCGTGACACCGGATACCGATCTGTTCGACGCCTTCGCCGCCGCGCATGAGCGTTATTCAAACACCTACGAAGCTTTACGAGGGCTCTAGATGACTGACTTTTTCAACGGACTGGACCCGGTTGCGTTTGAGGGCCCGGACAGCACCTCCGAACTCGCGTTCCGGCACTATGATCCAACCGAAGTGGTGATGGGAAAGCCGCTGGCCGATCACCTGCGCTTTGCGTGCGCCTGGTGGCACAGCTTCGCATGGCCCGGCGGAGATCCGTTCGGCGGCCAGACCTTTGACCGGCCATGGTTTGGCGACACGATGGAGCTTGCGAAGCTGAAGGCGGATGTCGCATTCGAAATGTTCAGGCTGCTGGGTGTGCCTTTCTTTTGTTTTCATGACGCGGACATTCGGCCCGAGGGGGCGGATTTTGCTGAAAACACCCGAAACCTTGAAGAGATGATCGATTATCTTGGCGCCAAGATGGAGGACGGGGGACCCAAACTGCTTTGGGGAACCGCAAATCTGTTTAGCCATCGCAGGTACATGGCGGGAGCTGCAACCAACCCGGACCCGGATGTCTTTGCCTTCGCAGCTGCGACCGTCAAAAGCTGTATCGACGCGACCCAGCGCCTGGGCGGTGCGAATTACGTGCTCTGGGGCGGACGCGAGGGGTACGAAACCCTTCTCAACACCGACCTGGCCCGAGAGCGGCAGCAGGCTGGGCGTTTTCTTCAGATGGTCGTCGACTACAAGCATAAAATCGGTTTTCAGGGGATGATCCTGATCGAACCCAAGCCGCAGGAACCGACCAAACACCAGTACGACTACGACGTCGCGACGGTCTATAGCTTCCTCAAGGAATTCGGGCTCGAGCAGGAGGTAAAGGTTAACATCGAACAGGGCCACGCGATCCTTGCCGGGCACAGCTTTGAGCATGAGCTTGCCACCGCGGCAGCGCTGGGGATCTTTGGTTCAATTGATATGAACCGCAATGACTACCAGTCCGGCTGGGACACAGACCAGTTCCCGAACAATGTGCCCGAGGTGGCTCTCGCCTACTACGAAGTACTGAAGGCGGGTGGTTTCACCACGGGCGGGACGAACTTTGACGCAAAACTGCGCCGTCAAAGCTTGGACCCTGTCGATCTGATCGCCGCGCACGCGGGTGCGATGGACGTCTGCGCACGCGGGCTAAAGGCCGCGGCAGCACTGCTTGAGGATGGCACGCTCGAGGCGTTACGGGCCGAGCGATATGCCGGTTGGACCCAACGGGATGCCGCCACGCTTTTGTCCAATGGCGATCTGGAGGCGATCACGGACCGCGTTCTGCGGGATCGCATCAACCCCGACCCGCGTTCGGGCCGGCAAGAAGTGTTGGAAAACCTCGTCAACCGCTTCTGCTAACCACTGATAGGACAAAGACAGCGTCCGAACGCAGCGGATGACAGGGTGCGCCCCGTCCCAAAGCACGGCAATTACCCGGCGCGCCCCACCGCTTCCACCTGCGGTTCTGGCGGATGTACATGTCCCAATGCCGCCTCGACCAATTCTGGCCCGGCATCGCGCAGGTGTTGACCCTCCGAAATGGCGCGCCGCCATGCCCGAGCACCGGGGCGCCCGTTGAACGCACCTAGCATGTGGCGGGTAATCAAATGCAGCGGTGTCCCCGCACTCCGTTGCGCTTCGATATAGGGCAACATGGATCGGACCGCATCCTCGCCCGTGACATCGGGGCCATCACGCCCAAAGATCCGGCGGTCGGCCGCGCCCAGGATTTCGGCCGGGGTGTGATAGGCCGCGCGCCCGATCATCACGCCATCAAAGCCTGCCGCAAGATGCGCCTCAGCCTGGTCCAGCGTCGTAATTCCGCCGTTGAGGCTGATCGAGAGCTGTGGAAACCGGTCTTTCATCGACCGGACGAGCGGATAATCGAGTGGCGGGATATCCCTGTTTTCCTTGGGATTTAATCCCTTGAGCCAGGCCATTCGGGCGTGAATGGCGACACGGCGCAGTCCGGTGCGCCTGAGGGCGTCCAAAAACGTCGGAAGTGCCTCCGCAGGTGTCTGATCATCAACGCCTATGCGGCATTTGACGGTAATCTCAATCCCGTCTGCCGCGTCCTGCATCGCGGCGACACACCGCGCGACACGCCGCGGCTCCCTCATCAACACGGCACCGAAACATCCCGACTGGACCCTGTCCGATGGGCAGCCGACATTCAGATTGATCTCATCAAAGCGATACCGCGTGGCAAACCGAACGGCGCTCGCCAATTCCTCCGGCTCGGACCCGCCAAGTTGCAGCGCAAGCGGGTGTTCCGCTGTATCATGCTCCAACAACCACCCTGCCCCACCGCGCACGAGCGCCGAGGAAGTGATCATTTCGGTGTAAAGCAGCGCGTGCCGCGAAAACCGACGATGAAACACCCGGCAATGACGGTCCGTCCAGTCCATCATGGGCGCGCAAGACAGACGCCAAGCTACCATACTCTGCGATTTTCCTTCCACTGCTGACGTTTAGCGCAGTGTGAACAATCGCGCCAGAGCATCAATTCAGTCCCCTTCGCGCTCATCCGCGCCTGTTTTGCCCCTTTACAACAAATGTTGCGCCTGAATTGCGATGTTGTAGCGTCCCCACACCTCTCCGTTCGTCTTCGGGTGATAGTCCCCAAACCATGCGCGCAAGATTGCCGCCATTCGCCGCGCTGTGTGCCAACTCACAGATTGCGGGACGACGCTGCCATTCGCTGCGTTTGCGCGAATGTCTGCTTGTTACAGAATGATCGTTCTGTTATGCTTTTGACATGCCACGCACGATGTCTTTCACTTCTGAACAGCTTTCTGACCGGGCGCTCCAGCACTTCTGGACCAACGGTTTCCATGCCTCATCGATGGACGATCTGGTAAGGGCGACGGGTGTCAGTCGACAAGGCATCTACAGTAGTTTTGGCGGCAAGAAGGCTTTGTTTCTGGCTTGCTTTGAAAGGTATCAGCAAAAGGTTGTGACCCCCGCATTCGAAGCAGTGGAAACTCCCGATGCGACCCTGCAAAACGTGTCGGACTACTTCGAACGGCAAATTTCTTTGGGCGAAAACGCAGGTCTACCCGGACCGGGGTGCTTTGTCGCCAATTCGGCCACGGAAGTTGCGCCCAGCGATCCTGATGTGATGGCAGAGGTCGCCCGACACAATGACCGGCTCCATCGGGGATTTGCGTCGGCACTCCAAAATACAGCACCTCACCTTAACCCGCAAAAGACCCGCGAGCTTGCCGATGTGATGGTCATCTTTACCAACGGGCTTTGGACAAAATCACGCAGCGTCAGCGACGCCGACGCGTTGCGCAAAGCCGTCCAGAGCTTTCTTACCCTTCTAACGGACACCCTAAAATGAGCACGATTGCCGAAACACCTCAAGCGACCCGCCGCATGGCACCCTTCACTATAGCGCTCATTGTTAACTTCATTTGGATCAATGCTTCTGAGGTCTTCCGCTATTTTGCGTTCGTCATGCCCATGATGCGCGAGGCATTCCCTATGGTTCCCGGTGTGGCGCCGATGAACCTTCCGGTGTTCATGATTTGGGGTGTTTGGGACACGATCTTGGTGCTGACAGCGACGCTTCTCCCGTGGATGGCAATGAAAGTCTTTGGAGCTTCAGCCATGCGCGCAGTTTTGTACGGCACCGGGGTCTGGATGTCCGTCTTCGTGGTTCTTTGGCTTGGCCTTTACAACATGAACATGGCCACGGTCGGCGTATTGGCCGTAGCACTTCCGATGGCGTGGGTCGAGATGGTCGTTGCCGCGTTGATCGTGTGGTGGTTCACCGCCCGAGATCAGGCATAGTTCCCAATGAGCAAAGACCTCTCCGCATTTGTGCCGATCCCCAATCACCCCGCGATTTGGTCGGCGCAAAAGGACACCTTGCGCTGCACGGCGCTGAGGTTGCGCGACGGATCACTCTGTCTTTACAGCCCTGTTCTGGGTCTGGGTGACGCGACCAAAGCCAGCCTCGCGGCCCTTGGTGAGGTTGCCTACTTGCTCGCCCCGAACCACTATCATCACAAAGGCCTGAACGAGTATGCAGTCGCTTTTCCAAAGGCGAAGATCGTCTGTTCTGACAGCGCGCGCGCGCCTTGAAAAGCAAACAGGTTTGACCTTTGCAGGATTGGGGCCGCTGGACGCTTTGCTTCCCGAGGGTTGCTCGATCGTCCGACCCGATGGCCTTAAAACCGGCGAGGTCTGGCTGGTCGTCAAGAAAGCGCAAGAACGCATGTGGGTTGTTTGCGACAGCTTCAAGGGCCCAAAGGGTAAATTGGGCCATGTCGGGCAGACGGTCGAAATGCTGGGCACGTTCTCCACTTATGGGATCAAAGACAAAGTTGCCTATGCCGCATGGCTACGGGATCGTTCTGCTGCGGATGAACCCTCAATGATCATCCCGTGCCACGGTTCGATGGTTCGAAGCGCACACCTCGCGACGGACGTAGTATCTTTGTTGATCAACTGACTATCCACCTGGTCAAAAACGGCCATTCGTGCGCCATGCAGCATCAGGAAGTGTGGGCTCTTCAAGCTGGTTCGCCGCGAGATGGACGAATGGCCGGACCCAGCAGCTGAGGCCATTTGGGAAATTGTGACCAAACTGGTAAGGTGCGGACAAAGTCGACTTTCGCTGCGTGCGCGCCAAGGTCTGCTTTCCAGTCGATGGCTATTCTTTCGCAAGTGTCCGAACGGCTTGTTGGCTGCGCTCGAAGTAGTTGGGCTTGATAGGCTTCCCGATACCCAGAACGGTTTTGGTTCGGCTGAGGCCGAGCCACATGCTCAAAAGTTGATCGGCGAGAAGATCGGGCGACGCGTCTGACCTAAATAAACTCTTTTCTTGCCCAAGGGAAATTAGGGCCGAAAGGTAGCCTTGTGTACGTGCATAGATCGCCGCGTAGTAGACCTCGGCAAGTTCGGGGTGGTGCCGCGCCTGTTCGTGCACTAGGCGATCAAACTGCACCTTCTCCGGGGCATCAATTTCTTTGAGAAGTCTAGCACCGAGGTCGATGAGGCGATCTTCCAAATCTCTAGCAGACTGCTCATCTGATCCGACAGAAAAGTCGAACTGGTCCGCTTCGCTTTCAGCAATCGCCTTCAATACTCCGGGCATGTCTCCGTAGTATTTGTAGAGGGTCGTTTTGGAGACACTTGCCTCTCTTGCGAGTCGTTCGACGCTCACGCGATCAAAGCCTTCTGTAAAGAACAACTTCTTTGCGGCAGACAGAATCCGGCCTTTCGGATCGACGCTAGCGCGACCGTAGCTTATTGTTTTCTCTTCACTTTCCAACTCTTTCGCGCTCCAAAATGTGGCTTTCATTATTTCAATCATTGTTGGGGTTGACCAGCATGGATTTATAAGTACGGTACGGTATCATATCAATTGGAGCACCACCATGCCCACCGTTTTCATAACTGGAACCTCATCCGGAATAGGCCGTGCAACCGCAAAATACTTCGCGTCCAAAGGGTGGAACGTCGTGGCGACCATGCGCAACCCAGACGACGCCGGAGACCTATCCGACGACACCATGGTCTTGCCGTTGGACGTAACGGACCGCGATAGTATTGAGAACGCAGTCGCAGACGCAGCGGGCACGTTCGGTGGCCTTGATGCTTTGGTCAACAATGCCGGGTTTGCTGTCATAGGTGCGTTGGAAGCTGTTACGGCAGAACAGATCGAACAACAATTCACGGTCAATGTGCTCGGCACTATGGCAATGACACAGGCTGTCTTGCCTCAGTTTCGCGCACAGAACAGCGGCACAGTCGTGAACATTTCTTCGATCGTCGGTCGGTTCACGTACCCTTTGGGGGCGATCTATGACGCTTCGAAATTCGCAGTGGAAGGCTTCTCCGAAGCGATGCGCTTCGAGCTTGAAACGATTGGAGCCAAGATAAAAATCGTGGAGCCCGGGTTGATTGCATCGGACTTTGGGACCCGGTCGATGCAGTTTGCGCACGATCCGAAACTGACAGCCTATCAGCCGTTGGTCGATGCCATGGGAGCCATGGCAGCAAGGTTCACAGAAATGGCGGAGCCTGCCGATGTCGTCGCAGAGGCCGTTTGGCAAGCGGTGACCGACGGAACCGAGACCTTGCGTTATCCCGCAGGCCAAGCAGCACACGCCGCATTGGCCGACCGCAAGAAGCTTGATGACCTCACATTCTACGCCAAGACCAAAGAACGCTTCGGCATTTGATTTCTCACACAAAGGACAGAGTGATGACCGACCTCAAAGCTATGATCGCCCAATTCTATGCCGACGTGGACAACTCGACGAAGACTAAGGCTGATCTCGCCGACTACTTCACCGACGATTTCAAAGACCACGACCGCCACCCACTTGCGCCCGAGTTTCTGTCTGACAAGGATGCCCATCTGGGTTTCTTCGACGAGCTCAAGGGCGGCTTCAGCGACTTCACCCATACGTTGAACCTCGTGGAAGAGACGAGCTCAGGAAAGTGGATCGTATATTGGTCGTTCAGGGGAAAGCACAGCGGTACATTCTACGGCACGCCAGCTTCCAACAAGGTGGCGGGGTGCAACGGTATCGATATCTATACGCTCAATGATGGTAAATTCTCTGAGCAACGGCACGCCGAAGATGTGGCTGGATTGATGGCTCAAGTGAGCGCCACTTAAGTCGCAAACCAGACATGCGCTGCGACCTGACCAACTGGTAAGTTGGGCTCACACCGGACATCTGACTGCTTCACTCGAAAATCTGAAGCTGTTCAGCACCGGCGAGGTTGGCTTGGCGGACAAAACAGCCATTCGACCAAGTTAGTTGAATGGCCGTCTTTTCGAGATTTCCTGAGAACAAGACGCCGAAAGCCAAAGTTGGTCGTCAACATGGAAAACATAGTCCAGCTTGCCCGATGCCCCTAATGTGATTTGATTTGCCTCCATCGCGTAACTGTTGCCTGGCAGATACGTGATTTCCTCGCGCACCAAGGTGCCATCGTCCCAGAAACTTGCTTCATGCGAAGGGATAGGGCCGAGAACCGATCCGTCTTCCAAATAGTGGAAATCGTTGCCCCGACGAACTAGACCGTCCGGCTGATACACGGTTGCGATGGGGCCATGATGCTTGGTCTGAGTCACGAAGGTGATTGTCTCACCTGATACCGTGAGTTCGACCGATTCAAAGTATTCCTCCATGTCACCGCCGGTTCTCTCGCAAACCTCGTAACTTCCTTGTGCGTCAATCCAAGACTGCGGCACATCCGCGAATGCAGGAGATATGCCTGTCAAGGTCAGCAGCAATGTGCCCATGATGGAGTGTTTCATTTGATTTCTTTCCTTGGCGCGGGGCACCTGGCGCGTTGCCGGGCACCAGTTTCTGATAAGAGGAAGTTAGTCGCGAAGGTTTTCCCGTGTTTTTCCAAAGCGTAAAGTTTTGAAAAGTTGCCTGTCTCAACGAACAAGAGATACTCAACGTCCGCACCATCAAGGAGTGTTTGACGCGCGCGCAGGCGAAGCGCGGACAACTCCCGCCCGTTTGAGCGCGCGAACGTTGAGTATCTCTTGTCGATGACGTGATGGCTCAGGAATGCGTCTGACGCAGGCGCAGCAGGACGCCTCCATCGACAAAATCACCGACGCCGGAAAGATATGTGCCGACATAACCCGCATCGGCCTCACTTGGGGTCAAAGTTCCCTCCAATGCGTGAACATGCTGTACCTCCAATACCGTGTAAGGCCGCTGGTACAGCCATTCCCGGTTCGCCACCGAAGTCAGATCGGCCACTGGTGGCTGTTCGTTCGTGAAGGCATAGAAGTACAGTGTGAAACCATAATCTGCGACAGATTGGACAGACAAGGCAGTCATGCCGACGCTGTTGCAGACCGCATTCACGTGATCTGGGTCATGGGTGCGCAATGTGATCAAGCTGAAATGCGCGCCTCCACCTAACCGGGTGTTGTCAATTGGCTGGTCTGGACGATTGCCTTCAAACCAATGGTCAATCAGCTCGATGATGAAACCTTCCGGATCGGCGAACTTCGCCAGGTAACCCACATCCTGAAACTGATTGGGGCCACTGACCTCCAGACCCTTGTCCCGCAGTTGACGCGCGGCCAGCTCGATGTTGGGAACTGAGAGAGCTATCTTCCAGTAAAGATCATTTGCGTCCGGCCGGTAAGGCCCCGCCGCTGGCAGAAAGCGGATGGACGCTTCCTCACCGCCGTAGCCGACACATCCATCCCCCTGATCTTTCATGCCCAGAACATCACAGTAAAACTTGCGCTGTTTGCTTGGATCGCTGACACGCAATGTCACATTTTCCAGTTGGGGCATCTGTATCCTCCCAAAACAGCGGGTTGGTCAGTTTCTACCTAATAGAGGTCGATACCTGATGACGGAATTGCTGAATGCAGTGCATCAGGTCATGCAAGCCTGTTGGTCCCAACTGAGTTAGGTGCGTTGGGTGAGAAGCGCTCCGCCTCTAGATTGCCTTATAGAAAGACAATGTGATCGAAACGGAGCGCGTTATTAGTCAGCGGAATTGTCGCCTTGATTATGGTTGGCTTTGAGCCAGAAGCTTTGGGCGCGCAATATGTGCCCAATAGGCAAGACCGGCCAAAACAGCAAAGATTACAACCTCGATCCACTCAAAAGGCCCGCCTCCGAACCAAATCATGCCACGCGGCACAATTGGCCAGATGCCCGCATAAAGATAGACAGTCCACCAAGGAAGTCTCGGAAATAGTTTGCCTTTTCCGACCAGCAGTGCCGTCACCACACCATCGTGGATACCAGCAAAGAAGACCAAAATGGCCGTAATGGTCCCGCCAAAACCGAGGATACTGACGATGTCGCGCAGCTCTTGCTGGCCAGTGACACCCTGCACCGCATGAACGCCGAAAACGAGAACGATGAGGATCAGTGGAATGAACGAGGCGTAGTAGAGACCTCTGGTGACAAAGTCGTTCTTGGGGAAAGTTGATGAATCGCTTGGCATGAGAGCCTCCTTACATTTGCATTTTTGTGGAGCACCTCCTCACCCTGTGTGTGACCAGCTGGCGAAGCGTTGAATGGTCACACACAGGGTTCACCGGGGGCGTTCCTCGGGAGTGGTGGCGTCAGAACGTGTAGTCCAAGAACATCCCCACGGTGGATTGGTTTTCAGAGCCGCGCTCCTGGACAATGGAAGAGTCACCGACGTCACCCGTCAGCTGGTCATAGTTGACAAATCCGACGAGTGAGGTGCGCTCGCTGAGCGGCACAACAGCAGTTGCGTGAAGACCGTAGGAAATCAGCCCGCCACCAGCATCAAATTGGCTGATACCAGAGGCTGCAGACTGAGCGGCGCTCACGTCAAAGAATGTGCTGTTATAGGCATCATCGCCAAAGGCAATTGCCGGACCGACTGAAAAGAAGACCGGCCTTTCGAAAGCGTTGAAGCTCCCATTGTACATGACTTCGGCCTCGCCGTAGAGGCCGTCATGTCCACCGTCGATCCCTTGACGCAGTTCAAGGCGGGCCGAGAATTGTTCTGCTTCATATTCCACGAAGCCGCCCAGCTCAAAGGTGCCGTCGATGTCACCGAGACCTACGAGATCGGTTGTATCTCCGCCACTGACAACAAAGGGGTTGTCATCTGGGTTTTCGTCACGTCCGAAGTGATAGGCACCGACGATGCCAGCGTTGAAACCGCCCCTTGAGAAGACGGTGTAGCGCACACCATCCAGCCCGGCCGTAAATCTGTCACCGTAGCTCAGGGTGATATTCGGAACGACGCTGGTCTGTTGCTCATCATCGCCAAGGAAAGTGGGAGCAGATATCACGCCAGCCGAGACTGTAAAGCGCAGTCCAGCTTGGTCATCGTCGTCAAGCCTCTGTGCAAGCACAGCCGATGGGACAATCAGCGAGAAACCGAGCGTTATGGCGGTGACATATTTCATCGAAGTACCTTTCAAAAAGGGTGCGTGCCAACGAAGCAGCAGGTTCGATGATGAGATTTACGGGCAGGTGGTTTCGCGCGTTTTGCTCGCGGGTAAAGAATTGTTAAGTTCAGGGGGAGCACTCGCGAACATTGGCGGATGTCCACAGATTGCGCTTCACAAATCTTTACGTGCCCGACATCTGTCAGAACAGTTGCGAAGGCATACGAGCGCGTGGCGCGTTACGCGCCAGCAGACAATGGATTGAACATGGCAACGAGTATTTTAATAATCGAAGATGATGCGCGATTGGCGCGTATGGTGCAGGAATATCTCGATGACAACGGGTTCAAGGCGACCGTTGCCGATACAGGTGCCAAAGGGCTGAGCCAAATCAAAACGAGAAACTTCGACGCGCTCATTCTCGATCTGATGTTGCCGGACATCGACGGATTTGAAGTCTTCCGTTCCATCCCGGAAACTCATGCACTGCCCGTGATCATGTTGACTGCAAAGGGCGATCCGCTGGATCGGATTATTGGGCTTGAACTCGGAGCTGACGACTACCTTCCGAAACCCTTCGAGCCGCGCGAGCTCTTGGCACGGTTGAAATCAATTATGCGACGAGGTGCCTCCACCGCAGCACATGAAATACTTGAATTCGGCCGTCTCGCTATCGACCGTGATGCAATGGAAGCCCGGATTGCGGGATGTCGGTGTGACATCACCAATTACCAGTTTCAGATCCTCGTCGCTCTCGCAGAAAGTGCAGGCCGCGTGATGACCCGGGATCACTTGATGAACCAACTGCAGGGACATGATGCGGATGCGTTCGACAGGTCCATTGACGTGCATGTGTCGCGCATTCGCGCTGCGATCGAAGATGATCCCAAAAAACCCAAGCGTCTCGTTACGGTGCGTGGCACGGGGTATCTCTTCGCCCGAACGCAGGACTAGTTCGATGATCGGCAGGAGTTTCTTTCTACAGGTTTTGATCGTCTCTCTGTTTGGGCTCACGCTCTTTGCGGTCCTCGCGTCGTTGGCATGGAACGCCATTGGTGATGAACAGTTCAACCAGGGCCTTTTTGAACGCTCATCAGCACTTGTGGAATTGCTGCTCCCGGCGGCGACCGCGACGTTTGCGGAACAGCAGGAGGCAGTCTCACGGATCGCCGGAAGGCTTGAGTTTGACGCGACGCTCTTCGATTCCACGGGGACTTTGATTGCCGCCAATGCGGTACCGTCACCTTGGATCGCTCCCACGACTGATCCGGGTACCTGGCAGCCCATGGAAGGGCAGCGTCGTTGGTTGACGGTTCTTGATGATGGGCGTGTGCTGGTCATTGACCTCGACCGGGCAGCCTTGCCGAACGAAACGTTCGCCGTCGCGTTCACTTTTGGCCTTCTGGCAGTCGTGATTTCCGGACTTTTGTACCCTATCACGCGGCGCGTAACCCGCAGATTGGAGAGACTGCAGCAAGATGTGGATCAGATTGGACCGGAAAACTTGTCTGCACGCGTCACTGTCGATGGAAACGATGAGATCGCCAAGCTTGCTACGAGCTTCAATAAATCCACGGAGACAATTGAAGACCTGGTGAACCGACAGAGACTGCTTCTTGCCAATGCCTCTCACGAGCTGCGCACACCGCTGGCACGTATTCGCATGGGGATTGAACTCCTGGAAACCAAGAACACTCAGGATCGACGGGACGGTCTTCGCCAGGACATTCAAGAACTCGATGCATTGATCGATGATCTCATCACGATGGCACGGTTTGATACAGGATCATCAAAGGAGGGTTGGGAAACACTCGACCTCCTTGATCTGGCAAAAGAGGAGGGCAAACGAAACGCAGACTGCACTGTGCATGGCGTTTCTGCTTTGGTCGAAGGGGATCGGCGGATGTTGCAACATCTTCTACGCAATCTGCTGGACAATGCTCAGCTGCACGGGCACGCGCCGATTGAAGTTCATGTGCGTACCGAGGCGGACGGCGCTTCGCTGACCGTCCGTGATGGAGGAAGTGGGATTCCCGAAGGTGAACAGCGCAAGGTCTTCGAGCCGTTTTTTCGCGGCAAGGGCAAGCAAAATGATACGGGCTACGGACTTGGTCTTTCCCTGGTCGCGCGGATTGCAAAGGCACATAACGCAACAGTTTCCATTGGGAACGAGCCTTACTCCGAGGTTGCTGTGCGGTTCACATAGCGCGCGATCTTTACAAAACATTACAAGCCAAACAAACCGGAGAAACAGCAACCTCGTAGGTTTCCTTCAGTCATTCAGCGGGTCCCGGGTGCAATGCCCAAGCCCCGCATCTGTCCCTCACCGGCGCACAATGCCCGGAAAACACTGAAAGGAATCTCGAAATGTGGAACTTCATCAAAAAAGCACTTGGCTACGAAGTCGCGGGCCTGCCTGTCCTTGCTACCTTTGCCGGATGCTTCATTCTCATGTCCACCATGTTCATGTGGTATGGCGGCTTCTTCAAAGATGCCTTCTACTTTGGCATGGGGATCACAGAAGACGACGTGACGGCCGAGGCACTCGGATTGTGGTATCCCATCGGCATGATCCTTTCGATGTCCCAGGGTCTGGGCGTTGCGATAATCCTGAAATGGCGCAACTGGCCATCCTTTGTCGAGGCCATCACCACGGCTCTGGTTGCGGGCTTCATTGCCACCACCACCTTCAGCTATCGCCTGATAATCCTTCCCGATCACAACCACGATCTCTTCTACGTGAATGCTTCCGGGATTATCACGGCGTTTGTTCTTGCCGCAGTCGTGATCACAGTTCTGCGTCCCCGGAAAACAGTGGCCAATGACCACGAATTCCGTGGTTTGCTGGAAGCCTGATCAACAATTTGAAGGACGAAACCAGGCAAGCTGGCGGTAACCGTCGGCTTGTCTGCTCATTTCAGATTGACGAAACTCGTGCCAAGCGCAGCAATAGGCAATATTGGGCTCACTGGGAAATTTCGCCACAAGGAGTTCCGAGGAAGCAAATGCGGCACAAACCAGGCGTTCTCTGCAATGCGCAAAAAAACGTCTGCTTGCTAAAGTCATCATACGCACCAATCAGGTCGCCAACAGCGCAGGTTTCGCGTACTGGTTCCAGTATTAATCACAAGGCACTTGGAGCATGACGAAGACTGTACTCACCGGACTCGGTTTCAGCACCTACACGCGAACAGTCAGGATGGTGTTGGAGACCAAGCGAGTACCCTACCAGTTCGAAGAGGCCGACCTCGGATCTCCAGAACATCGACAGCTTCATCCTTTCAACCGTATCCCTGTGCTCGCACATGGCGACCTGCGCATTTTCGAGGCACTGGCCATCTGCACGTACGTCGACCGTGCGTTCCCTGGACCTGCTCTTCAACCCAATTCGTCTGTTGATTCCGCCCAGATGTTCCAATGGATCAGCGTCGTGAATGACTACATTTACGAGAGTTTTGTCAGACAGTGTATCCTTGAACGGTTCCTGAAGCCGATGCGCCAAATGGAGCCAGATGAGGAAGTCATCGCAGCGGCAAAACCTACGATCAAGGTAGGGCTCGCGGTTTTTGACAACGCCTTGCGCCAAAAACAGTACCTAACCGGGGACGATATGAGTCTCGCGGACTTCTTTTTGACCCCGATCATAGTCTATTTTCAGGCGACTCCGGAGGGGAAGGAACTCCTACCTCAGGTGCCACATCTGATCGCATGGCAGGAACGGATGGCGAAGATATCGAATTTTGCTGAAATCAACAATCTGCCTTAAACCAGCCATTCATAAATCGTGCAGAATTCGTGGCAATGTTGGTTTCCCAATAAGCGAGACTGCCTTGCCAATGATGATAGCGAGTTATATTTTTTTGATGAGACTGAGGTAGCGACTACAGCATACCTTGCCTCAGGGGCACACTACGTGGACGAAGTTGCCCTTGGTTGTTGCTCCATCAATGTCCGGTCTCGCCGCGTGGCGGTGTCCTCAATACTGTTTCCAGTTCGAAACTCAGGCTTGCGGCTAAGTCAAAAAACTGTCTTCGCACGGACTCGGCGTAGGGATTGGCCTTCTCAATCGCTTCGAATACTTCCGGCGCATCATGCTGAACCATAGCAATCGCCTCGGTTAACAGGTCGAAACTCTTCGTTGTCATGCGCGTTGGCAAAGGCCCCATTCTCAGCAGTACCTTGGCGATGAGGTGCGTGAGCCCCTGGACAACTGCTGCTTCCTTGTCGTGGTCTTCCGGTGTCGTCAAGATGACTGTCAGACCCAGAGCCTTTCGTACAAACGCGGTCAGCCTGGCATGTCGGCCCCTAATGGGACATACCGCAATCTTAAGTCCCTCAATACCCGTCCTCGCACTCTGAGGGCCGAACAAAGGGTGAGTTGCGACAATGTCGACGTAGTTCGGCAGCAGCCTCCGCATGATGTCGGATGGGACGACTTTGACCGAGCCAACATCGACAATCAGCGCGCCGGGTTTACACGCGACCGCGATCTCGCTGACAACCTGCTCAAATGATATTACTGGTGCTGCAAGGAGGACCACATCAGCCTGCGATACTGAATGCAATGGTGACAGACGCACTCCGAGATGCTTTGCGACCTTGGCAACGTCTCGGGACGGATCGTAGGCCGTTATTTCGAAATGTCGGCCAAGATGAAGGGCTGCGAGTTGTCCGAATGCCCCAAACCCCACGATGCCTAGCGACGTGTTTTGAATTCTGCTGTTGTTGTTCATTTTGCGACCTTTGAATGTGCCGCCCGGCCCAAGGTCTTTTGCATGTTGACCGCTGTCAGGGGCAGCGGAAAACCAATGATGGATCACCCGCAGCTATGAAAGCTGAGGATAGTAGTCCTGTGATGCGAAGAACGATTTCACCATGGCGATAGCGATAGGGCACCCAAAAGAGCTGAGTCAACGATTTTGCTGTATAGCCGCTATTGGCTGTGGCGCAGCACTCCGGACATTTGGGCTCGCCCCTGCCCTTCGCCGCCCTGTCAACGAGTGTCGTCTTCCAGCATTATATGACTGAAACACGTCGGTCTCTCGAGTCCAAATATAGTAAAACGCCAATGGCCGCCTCGCGGACTTTGCCGTCGTTCTATTCCAAATGGGTTAGGTCCGGTTTCGTACAAACTCTTGTTCGATAACTTCCGTGCCCCACTGCTTGCCGCGGTTTTCACGAACCAGTACGAATGCATGCTTTTCATACAGGTGGCGTGCCGCATCGAGCCCCTTAAACGTCCAAAGACGCGTCTGATCAGAGCCTGCGGCATCAACAAACGACGTCGCCTTTTCAAGAAGCAAATTGCCAATACCCATGCCTTGAGACTTGGGGCAAACGATGAACCACCTTAGATGGCTGACGCCGCCCTCAAGGTCCTCTCCATCAAGCGAGATCGAGCCCAGAAGTGTATCGCCAAGGAAAGCTGAGAAGGTGTTGTTCATAGGGTTTTCTATGCGCCCCATGAACTCTGACATTTCGGTCGCAACCTTTCTTTCAAAGACTGAACCGAAGCCGTAGTTGGTCGCGTAGTACATGGCGTGCAGTCCAACCACGGAGGCAACCAAGCCTGAGCAATACCCTTCTCGAATCTCTACTGCATTGGAGTCAGAAACCTTGGTTTCTTTTCCTCGCAGCGCCTTGCCGAAAAGCGTCAAACCTGTCTCCACAGCCGTTACATCATCCTGTGCAAGATACTCAAAGGCAGACTTTATTTGTTGCCGTCCGAAGTCTTCGAGCGTCCTGAATAGTGCCTTACCGTCCCCAGTCAGACCGAGTTGCCGAGACCGACGGTCGGCGGGATTTGCCTCTCCCTTGATCAATCCGTCTTTGAGGAGATTTTGGACAAGACGGCTGACTGTAGACTTCTCCAAGTGAAGCATGTCGCCCAGATCGCTTGCATTGGTAACTGTGCCGTAGCCCAACTCTAAAATTGTATGCACAGCTGACGGCGACAGCTGCGTTCCAGCTAGCCCGCGTTGCATGAAACCAAGCTCCCGCACGATGTCACGTGATACCGCGCGCAATGCGTCGATACGTTGCAATGATATTGACTGATTCATAGTTGTAACATACAACTAGTTTGAGGTCTCGACTACCAATAGCCGACTTTCGCTGCGTGAGAGCAATTCGGAAGTTTGGGCTCGTAGCTGCCATCGAGTGCGTTGCAATATCCACACCACAAGGAGCCAATGCTAGCCTCGAGGACGGCCCAGAGCGGACCTTCGGCACGATGCTCTGATGCTGCACCCGCAGCCCGCGTTGCTGCCGTTCGCTGCACGTGCCCAGTCTCCGGGGTAATAGCGACTGAGTCTCGGATGAAGTGTGCATTTGACGGACAATGCGCGAAGCAAATCCGTCTATTCGGCCAAGTTCTGGCTTTGATGATCAACCTTTGCGGCAGTTCCTCTACTCGTGCGCCAACTCCTTCAGCACCACATGGCTTTGAAACCCGTCCACCGGTGGCTGAAACAAGTAGGTATCAGCAAATTCGGAAAATGCTTCCATGGACTCACACCGCATGAGCAAAACGACGTCATCTTCTCCGGTGACGGACCAAACACGCTCGACATCCGGGTGGGCACCGAACTGCTTCATCAATGCTCCGATCTGTTTCAACTTGAGCGGATCAAAGCGCGCCAACACGAACACAGTTGTGCCTTTGCGTTTGTAAACCGGATTGACCACGGCGATCTCACGTTCAATCGCGCCAATCTTTCTCAGGCGCTGAAGTCGGCGCAAGCAAGCTGCGGGAGAGAGACCGACCTCCTGCGACAACTGGTTGCCGGTTTGACGTGCATTCTTCTCCATGGCGGCAAGAATTTTCTGGTCGAAGCGATCAAGGTCTTCCACGGTCAACACCCCGCAAACGGTCACCTGCGAGATTCTCGCATACATCGGCGAAACATGCGAAATCTTCGTCCCAAATGAGATGCATTTGATCCCAGCTCTTGCCAGCTCGCGCCTATAAACAGCGCAGGCCCTGCTTAGAGCCACACTAAGAAATTAACCACAACCAGCCCTGGTTCGACGCCAGGCCGCCATGGCTCGCGGGTCATGGTTTGGAAGCCCTTTGACTGGAAAATGACATGCAAATCAAAGCAAACCGCCCTGCATCAGGACAGGCACTACCAAACACCGTTCTGGAAATCCTGACCAACATTGCGACTCCACAACGACTGCTTGGCACCTGGAACTGGAGTGCTGATCCGTCGGTCGGCAAAGGCAAGAGGCTAAGCCTTAGTTGGAGACTGGATGCCGGATGGGAACAGCGTGCCCTGGCAGAACTCAGGCGCATGAGCGACCGCGAACTCGCAGACATCGGCCTTTCCAGGTCGGACTTGACCCTAGAGGGTTTGACGATCGCGGGATCCAAAAGAGCGCTCGAGCAGGATGCGATCGCGAAGGAAATCGCGGAATTGAGTAAGATGCGTGGAGCAGATCATCGTGGAGATTAGCATCGAGAACGCCGGACCGTACAACAGCGTCCGGCTCTACGGTCAGCTTGATAGCAAAGGCGCGGGCTCAATTTACGACTCGATTGTTGAGCTCGGCTCACTTGGTCCCGGCAAGGTTGTTGTAGGCGTCGCTGGCGTCACGCACGCAACGCGAGCAGGATGCAGGGCTCTGATCGTTGCCGCCAAGATGCTTCAAGCAAGAACAGGCCAGAAGCTGCTGATCCATGGTGCTTCGGCGGAGATGGTTTCTATCCTTAGTGGGGCAGGTTTCGACCATTTGATAGTGATCCACCAAAGCTCTCATCCGTTGGTCGCATTCGCCGCTTAGGCGAAATCAGATGCGGAGCCTTTTGCTCATCACTTATACTTGGAGGCGCAAGAAAAACGCGCAAAGCACACCGCAAAAATGCTGCTCCTGGTTTTGCGAAAGATTAGCAGTGATCGCGGGAACCCACTAGGCTACGACGACGGGGAGAGGTAATTCGATGAGCCACAGCCGTTTAGACGAATTGGACACCTTTGATCGAAGTTTAATTGCTCTGCTGCGGCGAAATGCGCGGCAAACCGGTGATCAGCTCTCGGAACAGGTAGGCTTATCGGCTGCAGCCTGCCTTCGGAGAGTTCAGCGGCTGCGCAAGATCGGTGCGATTGAGCGAGAAATTGCGGTGATCTCGCCGGAGTTTCAGCCTAATTCAACCTTCATCATCGTGTTTCTCACTGTCAGTCGCCTAGACCCTAAGCGAAAACAGACACTGACAAAACGGCTACTCGGGTTTGAAGAGGTGGAACGAATTTTCTCAGTTACTGGAGAAGATGACTTCGTACTATTCACGAAATTCTCCTCAATGGCTGAATTCACGGATTTTGCGGACGCACATTTCTATGAACCGCCTATCGAAGGCTACGAAAGCACAGTTGTCCTTCGCGAGTTCGTTCGTGTTTGAGGTACGGTAAAATTCAGAAATGCGTGTATCAGTTTGTT
Organism: Pseudomonadota bacterium; assembly: GCA_039190275.1. Taxonomy (GTDB): domain Bacteria; phylum Pseudomonadota; class Alphaproteobacteria; order Rhodobacterales; family Rhodobacteraceae; genus Halovulum. Next base: position 24,730 of record JBCCYF010000022.1, read on the forward strand.
GCCACCCTCGGATGAAGCATTGAAACCCTGTGCGAACAGAGTGGACGCATAAACAACTCCGGCCCAAACCGGTCACTCGCTTCAACGCTGAGTTTCCGCGTCTGCAACCCGCTTTGCGGACCTTCGCCGGGGGCGCAAATCCAAGGGCAAACCCAATTCACAGATTGCGGACGTTGCCGACTTTCGCTGCCGCTGCGCCAAGGCCTGCTTCCAACTTAGGAAATTGCTTAGATTGTGGAGAGTCTGGTCAGGCAGCGTCCAACTGCATATCGGTGGCGCCTGCGATCCAACTAAGAATACCTTCTTCGTTTGGTTCCAGAAATTCAGCGCAGTTAGCTGTAAACTCGTTGAATGCGTCCTCGTTCAGGGCGTTCACCCCTATGAGCACTGGGATATCTTTCTCCAGAGCTTTGGCAATCGCATTTCGAAACCCTCGGCCCCCTGCCTCATGTTTTCCGAATTTGTTTATGATCAACAGGTCAGGGCTGGTCTCCAATGCCCGAAGCGTCAGCGAAACAGCCGTTTCCAACGCGCTCGGATCAAGCCGGCAGCCGCATGCCTCAGGCCCACGACTTTCCGAAATGCGGATCGTCGGCCCCGCCGGGAGAACCCGGACATCCATATCGCAGAGTCGCATGTCTTCGGGCATCGAATTGTACTGAATTGTGCCTGCACAATTCAGCCCAGCACGCGTTACGACTTCTGCTACGCGGGCGAGCAATGGGTCGGTTTGGCCTCTGCCCGACACCAAAGTGTACCCTCTCTTCATCACGCTCCCCCGCTAATCCAATATGGGCGGGACCGTAACGACCCCGCCCTGTTTGTTGTTCGCGCTTTGGCCACGCGGCAAGGCACGGCTTGCTAAAGCTCGACCTCCCACGACTTGAAGCTCTGCTTCTTCGTGGCAGGGCTGGCATCGGCGATTTTCCGAATGTCGGCCCAGGTCTGTTTGTAATTCGGCAAGATCAGCGTGTTGGTGCCGGATCCAATTACATTGCCCTGTGTACCGGATGGGGCACCGAACAGCATGAAGGTCTCGGTCCGGCGGGCCGTTGGCTCGATGTAGGCCATGGCCTGCGTTGCACCATCTTCGTTGTGGACCTCCACAAGGTCTCCGTTCCCGACGCCAAGTTCTGTCGCATCCTCGGGATTGATCTGGATAAACGGCACCGACCAGCGATCCATTGCGAAGTCGTTGTCTTGATCGAGGAACCAGTTCTGCCAGTTCAAGGTGGAGCGACCGTTGTTTATCAGGAAACGATGGTTGGCTTTTTGCTGGGCCTTGCCCGGCGCTTCCAAGCCACGCCAGGTCGCATGACAGAAAAGCGCCTTACCATCATCGCGCCCATGCCGCGTGAAGACACCGTCCTCATACAGGCGTGGCGTGCCGACGAGCTGGCCGTTCTCAAAGCCTTGTACCGGCTCTTGAACACCATTCGTTCCAGCTGCACGCAGACGCTCATAAGTTACTTCCGGATTGCCGGAGTTGTAGCCATCCATGAACGCGTCTTCCTCACTCTCCCAGTCATAGCCCTGGAACTGCGCCGCATAATCGCTGCGGCCTTCTTCGTTTAAAACGCGTTCCATGTGCTGCGCGAGCCGTGCAGCGATCATGCAGTCCGGCATCGCCTGGCCCGGACCATCCATGTATCTTTCGGTCAGGCGCAGACGCCGTTCCCCGTTCATGGAAGTCAGGTTCATTTCCCCGGCCTCCACAGCCGGCAAGATGACATGGGCCGCCTGCCCGATCTGGGTGTGGATGATATCCACGTTGACCGAGAACAAGCCACCCGCCCGGATCGCCCCTTCGATGGCGTCGACCAACTCTTCGCGCGTAGCACCGATAGCGTTGTCCATGGCCTCTTTGACCATGTTTGTGCGCCGGTTGTACTCGCGCTTGAAGCGGCTGGCATTCAGCGTCGTTTTGTAGTGGTCGCAAGCCCAGATATGGTGAACAGCACCGCCGCCATTGATCAGAAGCTGATCGAGATACGCGGGAGGACGGCCGACAAAGTCTCCTTCGGGTGGGCGGAAATAGCCTTCCTGGTGACCACCCAAGCGACAAACACCGCCACCTTCTCGGCCGATGTTTCCGCAGGCCAGACCGAGGTTCACCAGCGCACCGATCGTCCGGTAGTTGTCGTTGCCCCAGATGATGCCTTTCTCGTAGGCGATAATCGATTTCCGTCGTGCATCGTCATCCGTAGGCTGCGCATACCATTGCGCCGCTTTTATGATGTCTGCTTCCGGGATGCCTGTGACTTCAGCAGCATCTGCTGTCGAAATCCGGATGGCTTCAAGCGCTGCATCAAAGCTGCCGAGCGCAGCGGGATGCGTTTCGGACTGCGCCACCTCCACCGCGTTCTGGATCGTCGAGGCAGCAATGAAGTCACTGTCCACCCAGCCCTGATCCGCAACGTAGGTCAGAATCGCGTTGAAGAGCGATAGGTCGGTACCCGAATTCGGCTGGAGATGCAGAACGTTCTCCGCACCGGCTGCTTCCTCGCAGGCATTTACCGTCACGGTACGCCGGGGATCGACAATCACCACGCGCGCACCGCCCTGCATGCCCGGCACCATGTGGTTTAGGAAGAGGTTGGTCTGGGTTTCCAGAGGGTTCGCGCCCACAATCATGATCGTGTCTGTGAGCGTGTAGTCCTCATATGCATAGTTCAGCTCATCCACGCCCATATCGCGGGAAGAGTGCACCTCGGAGTTATAGGCCGGGCGGTTGTGAATCCGGCAGTTCTTGATCTTCATCGACCCGAAGTAGAGCTTGCCGGTGCCCCATGTGTTTTCATAACCGCCGGCGGACCCGCCATGGTCGAACATCGAGACATAGAGCTGATCTTCATCATCCGCCTCGACGAACCGCGCCGTGACGCGCGCGACGAGGTCCAAGGCATCGTCCCAAGTGGTCGGCTGCCAGGTGCCATAGCGCCAGACGAGCGGATCGGTCAGCCGCTGCTGCTGTGTGCCCGTGACATCCGAGCGACGGTTCTCTGCCATCCGCGCCCCGCGGATCGATCCAAGCCCGGAGTTCACTACGCAGTTCGTGTCGGGCTTGATCACCAGATGCACGTCTTCGCCGTCCTTCTTGACGACATTGTACATCGACGGCGAATACCACCCTTCTGCGTCAATGCTTTGCGGTTCAGAGAGATCTACACCGAATTTGTTTTCACTCGGCGCCGTCCCGCCCTGTTTGTTCAACGGCCACGTATAGGCTTTGTAGCCGCATCCGACGATGCAGTAGTGGCAGGTGACGTTGTGTTCTTCCGCGTCCGCTGGAACGATGGGAAGACGATCGGTAAAGCGTTTGTAAGCCATCTTTCCTCTCCTCAGCTTTCCAGAACGTTCGACAGGCGACCGTAGAGAAGCTCATCTACGCCCTCGGCAAAGATATCGCCGTTGCCATCGACACGAAGGTCGAACTGGGGAAGATTCTGGGTCGCATGACCCCAGGTTTGCTGCCCGCCCGCCTCGCAGTCGAAGCGCGAGTAGTGACCCGGGCAATTCAGCGTCTTGTCACCCGCGTTGTAGGACAGAAGCCAGCCTTTGTGTGGGCAAAGCACCGAATAGGCGACGATGTCACCGTCCGGGCCGACGCCGCCATCAACGGCGGTACCCAGTTTGACGAGTACACCCGGGCTGTCCGCATCGGGATACTCGATGTCCATCGGTTCGTTGACCGCGAGGTCCGCGACATTCGCAAGGCGGTTCACCGGACCTTTATTTCCGGGGGTTCTATTGCTGGAATTCGGAGGTGGGTGCCAAGACGCTCGGCATCGCCAGCTTCTACCTGCGCGCGGTCTGTCAGAACCGCAACCTCTGGGGCGTCGAGGATTTCCAGGAGATCACCATCCGACATTCGAAATACGCCGCCTCCCGCTTCGCCCACGAGGCCGCCCCGGCGCTGAGCCGCTTCGCCGAGTCCTCGCCCGCGCCCTTCATCGACGGCATTCGCGCGGCGCGGGACAAGGTCGTCGCGCGGTCGGACGAGGACCGGCAGGACTTCCTCCGCAAGCGCGGGTTCTCGAAGGCGGAGAAGGGGCGGATCGTCGAGACGGTCCTGGCCGAGGAAGGCCGTCCGCCCGAAAGCGTCTTCGAGTTCGTCCAAGGGATCACCGCGGTCGCCCGGTCGAAGTCGCGGCAGGATGCGCGATTAGCGACGGAGGGGAAGGCGAAGGCGTTGTTGGAGAAGGTCTGACAGACGTGATCTTTCTTTATCTCAGCGCTTTAATGCCAAGAGCTGAAGCCTCACATGAGGATATCGAGGGGCGTCAGAGCCCCTCGATCGTGAACTCGGGCGCACCCTGCCAGATAAGCTTCCAGCTCGCGCCCGGGCGGACATTCTGGATGATGCCGGGATCGAAGGCCACGAAGCAACGCCCGCCCGGGTGACGCACGGATGGATAGATCAGCCCACGATGCCCCTCTGCCCTCAAGTCCGCGGCGAGACGCTGCCCGGCCGGATAGCCGCGCACAGGGTCTGGCTCGAGCGCCAGATGCTCTTCCCCGTGCAGATCCGGGAAATCCCCGATGAAATCCGCCAGCAATTCCACGTAGCGGGCCTCGTCCTCGTAACGGCCGATGAAGCTCAACTCGCGGGTGCGGTGAAACCCCACCTCTTGAGCGCTCGTCAGCATGTGCCATGCGCAATACCAGGCACCGCGGTCGCCGGTGTTGAACCGGTTGCCAGAAGGTCGCGTGTAGGTGAAAGCCGCGTTGATATGGCTCTGCCCGTAGAGGGTCAGGTCATGCGACCGCCGCGCGAATGCCAATTCGCGTCGATCTAGCGCGGGGCTGCCCTGCGCCTCGGCGATCAGGCGGGCACTGGTCTCGCCTTCGATCTCGGCGAGAACCGCGGCCTCCTCGTCGCTGTCGACCAGCCCCCGCAGCACTGGGGGCTTGTGATGGGTCTCGGAAATCAGCCTGACAAGAGCACGGTCATTGACCGACGTGATCCTCAAACCCCGCCCCGCAGCGCATCGACATAGCCCCGCACGCGCAGGATCTTGGGCAATCCTCCCTCGATCATCGCGTCCACGGGACGCACGCCGTCGAACTCCGGACCCCGGTTGGGCAGCTTCACCCAGTCGCGCGAGATCGGCTCATTGAAATAGAGCTCGAGCGACTTGTAGAGGCCGATGAGCGCGGACAGGCGCAGCATCTGGTCGCGCGTCAAATCCCCAGCAAACCCGGGCTTCTTGGCCCGCTTCCAGGTCGAGTCCGACATATCCGCCAGCGCCGCGGCCTCCCGCAAGGTGAGTGACCAGGCGTCCGCGATCCGCGTGAAGGCCTTGAGCGCGACCCCCTGCCGATCCGGTGCGGCACGGTCCAGAACAAGGTTTTCCATGTGTTGGCGCTCCTTCGATACTCGAATTACAAATAGGTTCATATGGATCATTATGCAAGTCCATATGACCCTGTTAGGCCCACCGAGAGTTAGAGGGGGGCCGGGTTTTCCGTGACGGGTTTGGAGGTCGGGAGGGGCCTTGCGGTCGTCTCCGGCCATTTCGGTTTTTGTGCCGCCCGCCAAGAGAGCATTTACACGAATGCTCTCGGCACCATGCTCTACAGCCAGTACCTGCGTCAGCCCGATAAGACCCGCTTTGGACGCGGCATAAGCCGCCATGCCCGGAAGACCGATCGTGTGCCCGACAAACGCTGAAGTGAAGACGATGGAGCCACCACCCCGTCTAATCAGCGCTGGTATCTGACACTTCGCTGCGTGAAACGCGCTGGTCAGGTTGGTCGCCGTGACACTGTCCCAACTGGCGTGGGTCATCTCTGTAACCGGCCCCATGTCTCCTGTGACACCGGCATTATTGAAGGCCGCATCAAGCCCGCTGAATTCGGCTTCAGCCAAATCGACCAGGGCTGCCGCGTAGGGCTTATCAGCGACATCTCCGGCCAAATAGGCAGCACTTCCGCCGCTTTCGCGGATTTGATTGCTAGGTCTGCAAACGGCTTTTTCGCCGGGCACCAAGCACCACATTTGCACCGTTTGCGGCAAAGAGCTTGGCTGCCGCCTCACCAATTCCACTGCTCGCACCTGTGATGATCACGGTCTTGTCCTCAAGTTGCATACTCTCTCCAATTCTGAATTTTCGAGCCGGACATAGTTGCGGGCCTTTGACGGAGCGACCCGCTTCATGCGGATAGGGAGGCTCCTTGAAAAGCAACAAGATCGAGCAGGTTCCGCACAAGACGTTGGCGGGGTCAGGGATCCCGCCAACGTCATAGATACAAGTGCAAATTGCGACTTATGCGGCAATTGGTGAGCGGTTCATCCGGCTTTGAAGTCGCTCAGCGATCACAAACCCGATTGCAGTCACAGCAAGCATTGCGACGGCAAAAAGCGGAAGGATATCAGTCCCAATATCTGCGATGACCAGCGCTCCAACAAAGGTCCCGAACGCAACTCCAGCATTGCCGATGGATGCGAATAGGGCGTTTCCGAACTCAGGAGCCTCTTTCGTGCTACGCGCGACGACGGTTTGCCCAAGCAGGAAACCTGCCGCGTGAACAAAGCCCCAGACGACAACGATGCCAGTCACAACAAGTGGGAGATTTGACGTGCCATATAGACAGAGCAGCACCACCGCCAGCCCGGCCAGAAAGGCGTAAACCGCGCCCGGCAGGCTGATCGTGATCAGTTTCCCGGCGACAAGATTGCCAACAAATCCGGCGGCGCCAAACAGGAGAAGCAGGATACTGACTGTTCGACCATTCACGCCAACAACCTGCTGCATGTATTCCGCAAAGAAGCCGTAGATCGAAAAAATCGAGGCCATAATGAAGAATAGCACGATCAGGTTTGACCAAAGCGATGCTTTGCACAGAACGCCAAGCTGGTTCGAGAAGGTCAGTCTTTGAGTGACCGGTAGCGAGGGCAGCGCGAGAAGCATGGCGATCAGCGACACCCCATTGAGCAGCGCAAATGTCATGAAACCACCAGACCATCCGAAGGCGTCCGTTACATAAGCGACGAGGGGGACACCCAAAACCGTGCCTGCGCTCAATCCCAGGAAAACGATGGACACGGCACGCGGACTATCTTTCTCTTCCACCGAAGACGCGGCGACTGCGATTGCGAAGGCCCAGAAAACCGGGTGCAGAAGTGCCAGAAACAGGCGAAGGGCCAACAACAACTTAAACTCTGTTGCAAAGGCCGACCAAACGTTCGCTGCAACGAAACACGCTAGCACGACAGTGAAGGCGAGCTTTCTGTTCACTGCAGAGCAAGCCAGCGTCATGGCTGGTCCGAAGAGTGCGATAACGAGGGCAAAGCCGCTCAATAACCAGGCCGCAGTCTCGATGCTGACGCCGAAGGCGCTGGACAGTTGAGGCAGCATGCCGATGATTCCAAATTCAGTCGTGATCAGACTGAAGGCTCCAAGAGCCAATACGTAAACATGCAAGGGCATAGTAGTAGATCCGTTTGTTGTTTCAGGAAACGAAGCCACGAGAGCCTCGCATTTTCTTGTTTGCTGCAGATCGGTGTTTTCACTTCAGCGAGCGACCCGGTTCTTGCGCTTCCCAAGTGCCCGCTGATCTGATGCGCACGAAACGGGTCGTAAGGCTCGACCGGCAAACATATCCCTAGAGCAGACGAGGCGAGCCTGACCCGGAACCTGAGAAACCGGATGGCAAAATGGCCCCATTCTGAGACTTGAGGAGATTTGTCAGATGACGATACCCGCACCAGATTTTACGCGGTCATACAAAGCCGCATTGAGCGATGGCGATAAATGGAACGCGGTCAAAGACAACGACGCCTCGCTGGATGGGCGCTTCGTCTACGCGGTTCGAACCTCGGGTGTCTATTGCCGGCCTTCCTGCCCCTCGAGACTGCCAAAACGGGCAAACACAGCCTTTTTCGATGGGCCAGCCCAGGCAGAAGCTGCAGGGTTCAGGGCGTGCAAGCGATGCGGCGGAGTTCCTGCGCCTCGAAAACCGCATGAAGACCTTATCGGATATGCCATCAAGAAGACGGCGCTTGGATACTGCTTGGTTGGAATTGGCCCGCGGGCCATCATGTCCGTCGAGCTTGGAGACAGTCCAGACACTCTGCGGCAGGCGTTCCGTGCCCAGTACATCAATGCCGTTGAACTACATGCCGACCACGCAGCTATGGGGATCATAAAGAACGTCGTTGCGATTGTCGAAAATCCAAACTCACCTCATGCAATGCCTCTGGATTTTCAAGGCACGCGTTTCCAAAAGAGCGTCTGGGATGCGCTCAGACGAATTCCTGCCGGCCAGACCGCGACCTATTCTCAGATTGCAAAAGCCATAGGTAAGCCGAACGCAACGCGCGCCGTCGGAGCGGCGTGTGGCGCAAACCGCTTTGCAGTTTTGGTGCCGTGCCATCGCGCTGTGAGGGCCGACGGTCAATCTACGGGATTCAGATGGGGACTGGAGCGGAAAGAAAAGCTTCTTCAGTTGGAGGCTGCGGCATGAACAAGTTCCAGGGTTGCGACGAGGAGCAGGAAACGGTTGATGCCGCTTTGAACCGGGTTGCGCAGTACGATTGGGCAAGCATCAAGGAACAACTCAATCGTGACGGGTGCGCCGTGCTGCCTTCATTGTTGAGGCAAGATGATTGTAGACAGATTGCCAGTCGGTACGACGACGGGGAGATCTTTCGTAGCCACATTCACATGAAACAACATGGCTTTGGCCAGGGTGAGTATAAGTATTACGCCTATCCGCTGCCCGACCTCGTCGGCCAGCTCCGCGGCGCGCTTTATGCTCGGCTCGTAGCGATCGCGAATGCGTGGGCCGACCGGATGGGCACAGGCATTCACTACCCGGATCAGCATTCTGACTACTTGGATCGGTGCCATGCCAGCGGGCAGAAACGTCCGACGCCGCTGCTTCTCCGATATGTGGAAGGCGACTTCAACTGTTTGCATCAGGACTTGTACGGGGATCTCTTCTTTCCGCTTCAGGTCGCATGCCTGCTTTCCGAGCCGGAGCGTGATTTCGAGGGCGGTGAGTTCGTTTTGACAGAACAGCGCCCGCGCATGCAAAGCCGTCCGCAGGTTGTTTCACTCGGTCAAGGTGATGCGGCGGTCTTTGCAGTGAACACACGACCGGTCAGGGGCAAACAACGGGATTATCGGGTCACCATGCGGCACGGGGTATCTCGGCTGCGCCGAGGACGCCGGCACACTCTTGGCATCATTTTCCACGATGCGAAGTGAGCGGAATGGGGCGGGGGTTGGTAACATGAACGGGAAGCAAAGATATCGGTATTGAAACGACGCCTGATCTGCTGATCTGGTTTTCAGGTCAGCCGTTGCGTTTGGCCCGCTGGTCTGTCGCGAAATGCAATCGAGGTTGAAGAGCGTGACACACTATCCAAAGGTTGCTACACTGGCGGTCGTCCTCCATGGAAACAAAGTGCTGCTCGTCAAACGACGCAATGAGCCCGATGCGGGCCTGTGGGGTTTCCCGGGCGGGCATGTGAACGAAGGAGAGACTGTGTTCGACGCCGCGGCAAGGGAATTGCTTGAAGAGACAAGCGTCATAGGCCGACCGAGCCGCTTTTTGACCAATGTAGACCTCATTGAACGAAGCACCGATGGTTCGATCCGATTTCATTTTCTGCTGGTCGCGGTTCTGTGCGAGTTTGAGTCCGGAACGCAGGTTGCGAACGACGATGTCAGCGAGGCGAAGTGGTGGAGTTCGTCAGAAGTTCTAGGCGGAATCCCTCGCTGCAGCGAGCATGTCGACGAGGTCGTTGGGATTGCATCTGGAACAAGCAGATCGTGAAATCCATTGCACCTGCCTGGACGTCTACTCGGCTGTCTCCGTAAGGTGTTGCGTAACGATCACCTTCTGGCCCGTCCCCAGTCCACCTTACAGCGCCGGACACGAGGCTTTGGACATACCCGAAGCACTCATGCCGTTGAGCCAATCCCGCTGCGATTCTGCGCCGCGCTTTCGACCAGACAGGCCAATACACTGAGCTCGCAGCGAATGACTGGTTCGGCGAGTCGCATCGCAGCATCCAGACTGAGTGTTCAACGTCCGGTAAGGGCCGGGCTTCCAGTTTTGAGAGTTCTTGCAGGGCATCATTGATCGAATTCACATTTAGTGTTGGGGCAGCGATGTTATCGAAAAAACAGTTTCCGGGGTCCTGTAGAAATCCGTGATGTGATCTCATTCGGAGTTTTGAAGAGAGTCCCTTGCATAGCCCATCTAAACGCTTTTTCGCCGGCCGGCCGCCTTCTATGAAAAGTTCCAAAGCACTGACCGAGCTGGAATGCGCAAACGCGACGCGCGTTTGTGAGCCTCAAAATGCACCCGATCTTTGGTCAAGGTCTAATTGGTTCCAACACTCAGTGATCGTTTCGATCAACTTAGTCGCAGCGCTCTCGTCGGTTGCGTGACTGATGATGGATAGGCGCAGGATTTCCGTCCCTTGCCAAATCGCAGGTCGGACAAACAGTGTTCCGGTGGCGTTTAGCATATGTGCCAAATGCGCGATCGTGTCCTGCGGCGCGCCGGGCACTGTAGCCAGGGCGATCTGGTTCAAGCAGACATTGTTCATCACGCGAAGCCCCGGAAGGTGTCGCAAGTGATTGGCCACCTGTTCCGCTGCGCTGCAATGGCGTGCGATGAGCGAGCGGACACCGCTGCGACCGAGAGATTTCAAGACGGCCCAAGCTGCAAAACCGCGCGCGCGCCGCGACAGCTCCGGCGCATAGTGGGTGGGGTTTCGTCCATCTGCAGCATCCGAATTGAGATAGCTGGCCGTGACATCCATGGCGCGGCGGTGCGCTTGCTGGTGCCGCACGATGGCAAAACCGCTGTCATAGGGTATTTGCAACCATTTGTGGCCGTCAACGGACCAGCTATCGGCAAGCTCCAAACCGCGGGTCAGAGATGCCTTTTCCGCCAGGACACGCGCCCAAAGGCCAAACGCTCCGTCTATATGGACCCACGCGTCGTACCGCTTTGCAATCGCGGCAATGGCCTGGAAGTCCTCGAACGCGCCTGAATTGATATGCCCTGCTTGGGCGATAATGATCTTGGGCCCCTGATGCGCCGCTAAAGCGCGCGAGAGTGCCTCTGGGCTTATCCGTCCCTCTGTGTCTGCTGGCAACAATTCGATATTCTCTTCGCCAAGACCGATATGGCGCAATGCTACGACGTTCGTGGCGTGGGCATCACAGCTCATGAAGGCTTTGATCTGAGGCGCACCTTGCAGACCGTACTTCTCAAAATTATGCCCTGCCCGGGAAAGAACCTCGGTGCGGGCGGCGGCCAGGCCCACGAATGCCGCCATGGTCGCTCCGGTCACCAGCCCAACAGATGCGTCGCGCGGAAGGTCGAGCAGATCGAGTAGCCAGGCGGACACTGCCTCTTCGGCGATCGCAGCGGCGGGGGCGGTTTGATAGATGGCCGCGTTTTGCCCCCAGGCGGCCGTTAGCCAATCGGCAGCCACACCAACCGGGCTCGATCCGCCCATGACCCAGGCGTAGAAATTGCCGTCCGTGTTGCCAACCAGACCCGGTTCCGCAGCCTGGGCCAGTTCCGCCACCACATCGAGTGCGTTTTGCGGCGCTTCGGGAAGATCAACGCAGAACCGCCGACGCAGGTCATCTGCTGTGGCTGTCGGGTGCAGTGGCTGTGGCGCGGCGCGGCGTTGGATCGCCCGCTCCGCTGCATAGGCAAGCGGGGCAAGCGCGGCTTCGCGATGCATCGGTTTCACCTCGGATGCAGCCAGGTCGGCAAGAAGCTATAGGCGTCGCGCGCCATTGCGGGGTCGAAACCCACGTCAAGCTCCGTGAGCCGCCGCTTCAAGGTGCCGTCATTGAACGCATCGAAGGTTTCGGTTGCCCCCCCGATCAGCTGACCGCCCACGAAGATCTGCGGGATTGTCGGCGCCCCGGTGCGGGCTTTAAGACAAACGCGGATATCGCCGCCCAGATTGTCCTTTTGGAAGGGGACGGAGTCGAGATCAACGGAGTGAAACTCGATCCCTGCCGCTCCGAACATCTTCCGGACCGACCAACAGAACTCGCACCATTCAAGCGCGAACATTACCACGGGTTGTGTCCCAATGACCTCGTCCACAAAGGCTGAGGCGTGCGGTTTCGGCACCTCAGGGGTGGATGCTGCAGCAGCGCCGCCGCTGGATTGATCAAACCGGTATCCCACGGTCGAACGGGAGATCTCCATCTCCTCCTCGGACATTGTTTCATCGACGTCGTCGAATAGGACCGTCGTCATGTAGCGCTCGCCCGTGTCGGGGATCATCGCGAGGATCTTGGCCCCCTCGGGCGCGCTTTCGGACAGACGCAGCGCGGCTGCAAAGGTTGCCCCGCCACTGATGCCGCAAAAGATGCCCTCTTTGGCCGCAAGGTCGCGCGCGGCCTGCAGCGATTCCGCGCCCGATACCGGTTGGAAATGGTCGATCCCGGCGCTCGCGTCCTCGGCCAGTTTCGGAATGAAATCTGGCGACCAGCCCTGCATGAGGTGCGGGCGGAACATCGGATGGCTGGCTGACGGCCGACCGTCAGCATCGCGATCCTGAGCGATCCCGCTGGCCATGACCGGGACATTGTCAGGCTCAGTCAGTACGATCTGCGTTTTTGGACTCTGCGCCTTCATTACACGGGACACGCCATTCAACGTGCCACCTGTGCCATAGCCGGTCACAAAATAGTCGAGCCCGTTTTCACCAAAAACCGACAGTATCTCCGGCGCCGTGGTCCGAGCATGCATGTCTGCGTTTACTTGGTTTTCAAATTGGCGCGCCAGAAACCAGCCGTGCTTGGCGGCCAGTTCTTCCGCCTTTGCCACCATCCCCGAGCCCTTCTCAGACGCAGGCGTAAGCACAACCTTTGCGCCCAAAAACCGCATCAACTTACGCCGTTCGACGCTGAAATTCTCGGCCATCGTGACAACCAGCGGATAACCCTTCTGCGCGCAGACCATGGCCAGCCCGATGCCGGTATTGCCAGATGTTGCCTCGACCACGGTTTGCCCGGGCTTGAGGGCGCCAGACGCTTCGGCCGCCTCGATCGCAGCCAATGCAAAGCGATCTTTGACCGAGCCAAGCGGATTGAACGCCTCAAGCTTGACGTAAAGCTCCACATGGTCCGGGCCAAGATTGTTCACCCGAACGATGGGTGTGTTGCCCACCGTTTCGAGGATGGATGAATACGGTGCCTTTGGCGTCGACATGTTGTCTCCGTCGCGACGTAGCGTTCTATCAAAATGTGTCATGACTGATCCTCTCGAAGCAAGTCTCAGGCAGCAGCCACGAGGAGCGGCAACAGGCAATGGGCAAAGAGCCCGACGCCACCAAGGCCGGCAGCAAAGGCAAAGGCCCGACGGTGCGGCAAGCGAAACCGGCGGCGCGGCCATAGACTGTAGGCGCCGATGATGGCGGATTGCGGCGGGTGTTTGGGCGTGAAGGTCAACATAATCTTGGTCCAGTGATGTGATGTTTCGAACTGAACCCAACCTGCCAGCCGCTGAGGAAACCGGCGTGAAGCGGGTGTGAACTCTCCCGTGAAATCGGAGCGTTCTTCAAAAAAAACGCTAGAAGCCAGCCTTTTTATACGCGGAGAGCACTTTTTCGCGGAAAGCTGCGTTCTTGATCGGTGTCGAACGAACAAGCTCTTCCGCCGTAATGTCGGGCATCACCTCGCGAAGCGCGGCGACCGAGCGTTTCGCCCTTGCTTGATCGCCCGCCGCGGCTGAGGCCGCCGCCAACAACCGATGGACCGAGACCTTCTCGGGATGCTCGACAAGCGCACGTTCCAACCAGCGCAAGGCCATCTGGTGATCATCGGAAGCAAAATAGCTGGCGCCAAGGCCAAAGTAGATGGAGTGACGCAACGGATCATGGGGGCTGAGTGCCAGGGCCTTTTCAAACGCCTCACGCGCGCGCTCGCCCTCACCATCGAAAATGCGGATAAAGCCGACCCGACACCAGGCCCAAGCGGAATAGGGATCAATCTCCAAGGCCTTGGCAATGTGATGCTCAGCTGAGGCGTTTTCGCCAATCGCAGTTTCGGCGTTCGATACGAATGTCAGCACAAGGCTGTTGTCGGGGGAGATACGCAAAGCCCGGCGCACATGGTGGCGCACCGCTTCGCTGACCGCATCCGCATCGTCCGTCCACATGTACATGCGTTGCTGACCCAGGCACCAGGCCAGTAGCGCATGGGACAGCGCGTAGTCGGGGTCACGCTCCAACGCCGTGCGCAATAGATCAATGGCCTGCTTGTTCTCGTCGGCAAGTGCTGTCCAACAGAGCGGGATGGCCCGCAGAAAGTCACGGTAGGTTTCGCTGACCTTGCCGTCTCTCTCTGCGGCTTGGCGCACTTCGACCATGAGGACGTTTGGTACCAGCGCCCCCATCACCGAGGCGGTCAGCTGATCCTGCGTGATAAATGGGTCATCCGCTATGGTGCCCGAGAACCGGCTGGCCCAAACCTCTTCCATGCCATCGGCATCCAGAAGCATCGCATTCATCCGATACGCGGCGCCCGAAAACCGCATGCGCATCCCTAAAATGTAGCGCACGCCCAAGTCCTTCGCGATGCGGCGCGGGTCCGCCTGTTCCGGCACGGGCACGATATAGAGCGCCTGGATGCGGCCCAAGGCCGTAATCACATCATCGGCGAGGCCCGTGCCAAAGTCGCTTTGCCCGTCGTCCGGGTTCAGCATTTGCATTGGCATGATCGCAAGGCCGGGGCGCGATGGAAGGGCGGGCGCGCCGGCCCGGACCACATCGGCGTCCTTGAGAACATTTACAGTGCCGGTGAACTGAAACCCCCGGCCATGGACGGTACGAATAAACCTCTGTTCGCCGCCACTGTCCCCGATGGCAGCACGCGCCACCTTGATCCGGCTACTGAGTGCCGCGTCAGAAACAGCTTTGCCCTTCCAAACGATCTCAAAGATCTCGTCTCGCGTGACCACGCGATCATGGTTTTCAACCAACAGCTGTAGAAGGGCAAAGACCTGCGGTTCCAATTGAACCGGCGTCTCTCCGTTCAAGAGCTGCAGCCGCAGCAGGCTCAGCGTGAAGGGTCCAAATGTGTAATCCACCGCACCATGTTAACCCTTTATGGGCTGTTCACAATCCTGCGAGCAGGCCTGAATTCGGCGCAACTTCAGATTTCCCTCAGATCATCTCCAAGTTTTCAGGGGGCATTTGTGCCACGACGCTCCCAGCTTTGCATATGGAGGTATTGAGATGATCGACATTCAGCTCTTGGGCAAATTCGCGCTTCTAGACGGCGACGGAAACCAAATCCCGGTTACGGGCGCCAAGACCCAAGGGTTGATTGCATTTCTTGCAATGACAGTTGGCATGCCGCCGACCCGCGACCGGATCATCAATTTGTTTTGGGGCGACCGGTTTTCCGATCAGGCGCGGCAAAGCCTGCGTCAGGCAATTGCCAAGCTGCGCCGGGTGTTGCCGAACGACGGGCCTGAGGTGTTGATCATCGATCAAGATCGGATCGGATTGAACCCCGCCGCAGTGCGTGTGGATTTTGACCAGTTCGGAAAGTGGGCGCAATCCGCCGAGGCCGGAGACATCAGCGCGGCGGTAGCGCTCCTAAAGGGGCCGCTGCTGGATGGGTTCTATGGCCAGCAACCCGCCTTTGAGGATTGGATCGCATCCGAGCGCCAGCGCCTCAATGAAATGGCGGCCCGTGTCCTGGAACGAGCGACCGAGATGTCGCTCAAAGCGGGTGATACAGATGCTGCGATGGCGCACGCACGCCAGCTCACCGAGATCGACCCCTGGAGCGATACAGCCCAGATGGTTCTGCTGCGCCTGATGGCACAGAATGGACACCGGCCTGCCGCCTTGCAGACCTTCAAGGCCTATGCGCAAACGCTGGAGCAGGAGCTCGGGATTTCGCCCGGTTCTGAATTGCTTGAGCTGGTGGATCAGATCCGCGGGGACGGGGTCAAGCCACCCTCAGATGCGCCTGAAGCGTCTTCGCATCAGGATGCGCCTGGCGCGACCCGTGGCACGTCGGTCGCTTTGGTCCCCTTTGCGTGGATGGCGTCAGAGCCTGACCAGGGCTTTCTGGTCGACGGATTGATCGAGGACCTGGCAACCAAATTGGCCCGGTTCGGCTGGATCGACATTCAGGCGGGAGGCAGCACCCATGGCGCGCGATTGACGGGCCCTGAGTTAAGCGCCCTCTATGCGGACACAGACGTGAATTATGTTGTTCACGGATCGCTGCGATCACATGGGCGGCGCTACCGACTGACCGTGCAACTGGCCGATCCATCCGACGGCCGCTATCTCTGGGTCGAACGCTTCGACCGCGAAGCCGAGGACATCTTCGATCTTCAGGATGATCTGTCTGATGCTGTGGTGGGCTCGTTGGAATGCGCTATGCAGCGTCTCGAAGGGCATAATGCTGGGATGAAGTCGTTGGATCAGATGAATGCATGGGAATGCTATCATCGCGGTTTGGCCATCCAGTACGAGTTTGACGCCACGACGAACTACCTCGCACAACAGCATTTTAGGAAGGCGATTTCGCACGACCCGAATTTCGCCTTGGCCCATGCCCGGTTGTCCTACGCCATTGTCCTGTCGACGATTTACTTCGAGGCCCCCGATGTAACCGAACAGCTTGCCGAGGCGCTTGAGGCTGCTCAGATCGCAGCCAGGCTTGACCCGGATGACGCGGTTGTTCGCTTTGCGCTCGGGCGTGTGCTTCTGGCCAGCGGTGAATATGAAAAATCCATTTCACACCTGCGTGACGCGATCGCGCTCAACCCCAATATGGCGCAGGCCCATTGCGGCTTAGGCGACTCCATGGCCTATGCAGGCAATCTGGATTCGGCCATGTCTTGTTTTGAGCGCGCAGTATCTGTCTGCCCGACAGATCCCCATCGATGGGCGTTTCTCAGCTATGGAGCGACCGCGCTCTTGTTCCGCGGTGACTACGAAGAGGCGGATGCCTGGGCGGCCAAGGCGGAGGCTGTCCCCAATTGTCACTATTGGCCAACCGCAATCCGGGCCTCGGCCTTGGCCCATAGTGGGCGGATGGCCGAAGCAAAGGAATCCCTGTCCCGTCTTATGGACCTCAGGCCCGGCATCACCTGCGATTTCGTCAAAAGCCGGCTCTTTTATTTGAAGGATGCCGCGCAGATCGAGACATATGTCTCGGGTCTGCGCAAAGCCGGTCTTGCCTGAGCGAAAAATTAACGCATCGTCCGCGGAAGGTCCCAAAACCACCTGCGGGCTTCAGCATTCGCCTCAAGGCGTGTGATCCCCAAGTCCTTCAGTATGTCATCCGGCAGCTGCGACAGGGCCCGCCTCTGTCTGCTTACCTGATGGGCGCGGACCAGAGCGGTCAGCACGTTTGAAGGGCGCGTCGAGATGGCGGTTTTAATGGCAGTATTCGTCATAAGATGTCCTTTCGATGGAGAGGATGCGGGGCGCGCGCACTAGCGGTCCGCGGCCCCGCCTGGGATCACAGCAGGACCTTTCCGCCTGCCTCGATGAAATCCATTGAGTTCGGAGCCCCCCCGATTTCGGCGCCGTCGATCAGGTCTTCGGCGGAGATCCCCATTACAGAAGCGCAGACCTTGCAGACCCAGATGATGCCGCCCTTTTCCACGAATTCGGCGATCAGGTCGGCAACCGGGGTGTAGCCCTCTGCCACCATGCCTTTGGCATTGCCTTTGACGACGAGATGCAGGGCATCACCGGTCAAAAACACCCGAGCTTCGCCACGATTGGCTGCCGAACAGGCAAGGATGAAGGGCACGGTCGCCCGCTCAAGATCGGCTGGGCCATAGCTGCTGTTCACGAGATACGACATTTGAAAACTCCATTTTGTGTCGGTTTCGATGTCATGGTTTTGCCACCCGACCCGGTATCTCAGCGTCAAATGCGCGGTCGCTTGATGCGCATTTCACCGTGATTCTTGGTTAACTTTCTGTGAGTTACGGTGTTCTTGCGTGACTTGGTGGAAAACACAAAAAGGCCCCGCAAACGCGAGGCCCTTTCATGGTTGCGGGGTCCAAGTTTATTGCGCGAGCCAGTCGAACCACGGTTCGTGCTGGCCGGCCACAAGCCCGTTATGCAAGTTGTCACCGCAATGGGACGCAAGCCGCAGCGTGAAGGGCACGCCATCGCGCGCATTCGCGATCCTGGTCGGCTCGGGGCGCGGTGTATCCCGGCTAAAGGCAGGGTTGCCCGCGTCGAACTCGGCATAGTTCTGGAACGGAAACGCGCCGCCGATGATCGTATAGTCAAGCAGCAGTGTGACGCTGCCATTGCCATCGGCATCTGTGACAAAGCCGTTGGTCGCCTCATGCGAAGGCGCTGCCATCAGGTCGACGGCTTCGGCGATATCATCGCTGTGAATAAGGGCCGTCGCCCCGGTTTTCATCAGAGGGCTGCCACCTTCGAGCATCAGCCAGATGGTGAAGAGGGTGTCGGGCCGCGCATCTTCAACCGCCACGGTGACCTCTGTCATTGCCCCGTCCTGGCGCAAAAGGAGGTTGGCGCGGGCGTCTGCCCAATGCTCAGAAGACGTAGCACCGTCGATCTGACAATGGGCGGCGACGCTGCGGCCACTTTCCCGCTCGGCCGGGACACGCAGAAACGGACCGTCAAAAAGCGTGTTCATGTGCTCCGACGTCGCCGCCGCCAGCAATGGCATTGCTGTGGCTGCCAGAACGGCCATGCCAGCAATCGGCGCTGAGACGCGCTTGAAGTTCGAGTAAGACAACATGTTTGATCTCCTTTGGAAGTGTCGTTTTCGATGTTGTCCAGTATCGATGTGTCCCTATGTCCGGGCGTTTGCTGGCCCGTTGCCCGTGCGTTTGTTTGGCGTGAATTCACGTTCACCGGCGTGAATTTTACAAAACGACCGTGAAATCAGGGCGCCACAACCGGCCTTGGCTGTGACGTCAGGCTCACAGTCTCACCCTGATCAACGACGTCATCTATGCAGGCTACAACTCCAACAGATTGGCGAGCAGCAAGCAGACTTACGGGCAGTGCAGATTGACAGGTAGTGAGCGAGATCTCATGCACTTGGTAAAGTGGACCGCTGAGCGACGGATTGGCGCAATGACGACGCGCCCTCAAAGAACGTAGGTATGGACCATGGCCGACATTCGTAAAGATCGCGGCATTAGGTACTTTGGGCTCAGAGCCGCCTGATGCTTGCACAGCGAAGCCGTTGCGGTATGCAGATCCAGACCGGTCATCGGATATTCAGGCCAAACCCCTGAAACAGCGACTAATCTCGCAATGAGCGACCGTTGGCAGATCGGGGGCCGTAGTTCGAACTCCAGGCGGCGAAATCTGACTGCGAGCCCAAGGCAGTCATTGCTATTTCGCGCTGCGCGCTCGCAGCACAAAAATCGCCGAAGGTGCTCACTTAATGACGCCGCGGGGCGGTAGAGAAAGCCGCCATCTGTTGTTGGTGCAGCGAAGTTGGTCACGGCAATTTACGGGTCGTGTTCTCACCAGCCGTTCAATAACGACTTGCCTATGCCTGTTTTTCCCCCATACGATACAGTCAATCTGTCAGTGATACGATTGCTTGGCTCACTTCCTTTGCTTGACTCAAGTCCACATGCCCAAAACCGCCAGCATCGTTGTCCCAATACCGGCCAGATGCATCGGTGAAGTCATCATCCAACGATAGGCGGCACAGGATGTCCGCCCCAATCTGCAGATCGTGTCCAGCGACTCCGAAGCCCTCCTTGACCATTTTTGAGGCCAGTAGAGAGCCGGGATTTACAGCGATGAAAGCGGGCCCATTGGGGTGTGTTGCCGCCATTTGGGCAGACCACAAGGCGATGCCGCGTTTGCTCTGTGCATAGGCTCCCATGTCGTCGAGGTGCCTTTCTCCAGCCAGGGCAGCCAAATCGACAGGGGCTTGCGCGGCGGATGACAGGTTAATGATGCGGCCATTGCTTGGTATGATTGGCAGCAAGGCGGTCGTCAAAACATGCGGCGCAAGAGTGTTCACCACAAACCGCACATCCTGGCCGTTCGGCTGGATTGGGTTGGGAGTTTTGTACACTCCGGCATTGTTGATAAGCACATCAATCCTGTCATGGTCGGTAGTGACCGCCTCAGCGAGTTTCGCCGTCTCTCCCAGTGACGATAGGTCGGCCTGATAGGTTGTAACATCGCCCCCAAGTTCCCTCGCGGCGGCCTCCAGTTTGTCTGCACTTCGGCCATGCAGAATGATGCTTTGGCCCATGTCTGCGAGGGTTTTAGCAGTCAGCAAGCCGATGCCGTCGGTTGATCCGGTGATGAGAACGGTTTTGGTCATCATATGCTCTTTTCTGTTGGAAACTCTGGGAGCAGCTCATCTGCAAGGCGCTTCATCGTGTCTTCGATGTCGACATGATTAAATCGCAGGTTCAGGGCGACGTGGTTGATCCCGTGGTCACGCAAATACCCCAGATAAGCTTTCAGGAACGTAACGCCCGAGCGAAACCCGAGGTGGATCGACGTCGGCCCTGCACCATCCTCCGCGACAAGATCGACATAGAGGGACTGCATCACCGGTTTAGTCTCTGCACCGGCATTTGCCCCGCGCGAACGATAGTCCTCGACCGCCCGCGCCTGTGATGCCACGTCCCGTGGGTACGTCATCCAACCATCACCATGGGTAGCAACCCAGTCCGGGTCCTGCTGAGAACCACCTGTGATGAGGATCGGCACTCGCCCACTTGCAGGTTTGGGCAACATGTCCATCGATCCACTCAGGGTTCCATGAGCGCCGGTATATGACGGGTGGTCGGCGGCCATGGCCCGGATGTAGTCCAGGCTTTCGCGGAACCTGGCCCCTCTGTCAGGGTAGCTCATGCCAAGGGCTGGGTATTCTTCTGGCCTATCGCCGGAGGCCACACCCAGCAGCAGACGCCCACCAGATAACTGATCGGCAGAGGCCGCTGCTTTGGCCACATGGGCGGGATGTCGAAGGGGCAAGATGATGCTAGCCACACCCAGTGCGATATTGTGTGTCACACCAGACAACAGGCCAAGATAGACAAACGGATCAAACATCTGACCGGCATCGCCGAACGTGGGCACATTGAACGGGACATCCCGCAGCCACAAAGCGGCAAAACCTAATGCGTCAGCCATTTGCGCCCGTTCTATGTGACGGGCCATATCCGGCACCGGGCTGCCGTGATGGGCATCCAGTGGGACAACCAGGCCAACACTCAGGTCACCCGGTTGGAACACAGTATTGTAGGCCCTGTTGAGTGACGGGAATGTGGTTGGTGCTGCTGTGTCTGGCATTACCTGCGTATCTACCATTTCAATCCCCATAGCGCACCAAAGTGCGGCTCTCGATGCTTTGGCGGATTGTGGTGATCGTCGGGTCTTCGACCATATCAAGGGCTGAGTGCGCGACCGAAGGCCTCCCCCGGTTGTCGTAAATGTTGAACAGCGCCACCTCTTCCGGCGTCATACGGGATTGATAGACCCATTCGTGGTTCGGGTTTCCAACCAGACCCATGATATGCCCCCGCCGGTCCGGGTAAATCAGGTCGAGCAAAAGCCAGTCTTTGTCGGCCACGCTGGAGGGGCGCACAAAGCCCAGAGGTGCCGAGTTGATCGAGTGCCCTACCGGACGCCAGACATTGATGAAGCCGTAATGCCCGTTAGACCATTCAGCGGCTTTTGCCTCACCCAGTATGTGGATTAGCCGCGCATGTGCACCGTTTGGGCTGTAGTCGCTGTGGACATTGCGGGCAGGTTTGCGCGTGGCTTCAGGGTCATCGATGCGCACGGTATGGTCGAAGATGATGACCTCGGTTGCGCCGACTTCCCGTATGAGCAGGGTCGTGAGTTCCAGGTCATAGGCGTCTTGCCAATTGCAGTCTTGGTCGAAGGCGCTCACAGTTGAGGGCGCGGTCAGGAACCCAACACTGTCGTGCTCGAAGCTCACGCCGCCATACGTACGGACATCGGTCAGTTGGACTTCAGCCACATCGTGTTCTGGCGAGATGATCTTCCCGACAACGCCACCAGCATCAATATGATAGGCTTGCCGCTCAGAGGCGTGAACATGGTAATTCACCGTCGCAGTCCGTGGCATCTTGATTATCCTCGTTGCAGGCGCCCGGTGCGATGCATCAGGCCCAGATCAGCTAATCAGGCGAGATCGTCTTTGCCTTCGATCACGAAGTGGTAGCTTTCTGATCCTGCGGTCCGCGCATCGAGATGCGGCTTGTACTCAGGATCGTTCATGAAGTTCATTGCCGCCTCTTTCGATGGCCATTCCAGGATGATGCGGAGCGCGGCAGCTTGCTCACCGCCCTCCACCTGTTCATGTGATGCGGTGCGGGCGAGATACTTGCCGCCGTGCTTTGCAACCAGCTTGTTCGCGGTTGGCAGATAGTCGGGAATCCAGTCTTCGCTGGATGGCGTAACGGCGAGAACGGAATAATGGGCCATGGGGTATCTCCTGTTGGATGGTCTGTGCTCCACAAGATATCGGCCATTGCAAAACCGGAATAAACTAGGTCAGATCGGAAAAGATATTACCGGTTTTGGATATAATGATGGAAACAGATACCCTGCGCCTATTTGTGCTGGCTGCCGACAAGCTGAACATCAGCGCCGCCGGGCGGGAGCTTGGGCTGGCCGCATCGGTGGCGAGTGCCTGGATGAGCAAACTGGAGAAAAGTGTGGGGGCCGACCTGCTTCATCGGTCCACCAGGAAGGTTGCACTCTCGACTGAGGGGCTGGAGTTTTTGCCCTATGCTAGAGACATCATCGCCCGTGAGGATGCTGCCAGAGCCGCACTTGGTCAGGGCGAAGCACGGTTGTCTGGCATGTTGCGTTTCACCGCACCCAGCACGTTTGCCCAACTCTACATCGCGCCCATTTTGCCAGACTTCGTGAAAGATCATCCGGACCTGCGGTTGGACATGCGGCTGTCAGACAAGCAGTTCGACCTGATCGATGGAAGTTTCGACTTGGCGCTGCGGAACGCTGTTCTTGAGGATTCAAGCCTGCGGGGCCGTAAACTGGCCGATGACACGCGCGTTCTTTGTGCATCACCGGGATACTTGACTGAACACGGACATCCAGAAACGCCTGATGACCTGCAAGACCACCACTTGATAGCATTCGGAAATGACATGCCACACCGCATGACCAAACATGACGGGACCTATGCAGACTTTGATCCCAGCCTGGGCTGCTGCAACCTGCTCATTGACGATGGCCACAGCCACAAAGTCGCTACGATGGCCGGTGCTGGTATCGCGCCACACTCTCTCTGGAGCGTTCATCAAGAACTGGCCTCAGGCCAACTCGTCCGCGTCCTGCCCGATTACACGTGCGTGGCCGACACCGCACTTTGGCTGATATATCCACAGACGAACGTTCTGTCTGCAAAGGTACGGGTGTTCATGGACTTCCTGCTCGACCGCATCGGGAAAAATCCTGCATGGCGCGGGCATATTGGCTAACAGTGCGAAAGACTTATGACACGGCACCCATGCCAGAAACAATTGCGTGGAGGTGCTCAGCAAATGCAGTAACCCGGCGCGGCTGTGCGCGTCCGGGAGGGAACATCATCTGTAGCGGATTGGGAGGCGGCAAATGGTCTTCAAGAATGGAAACCAAAGCTCCAGATCGAATATCCTCTGCCACATCCAACTCGGACTTTAGGACAATCCCATGCCCAGCCAGCGCCCACGACCGGATGAGCCACCCGTCGTTGACAACTCGGCTTCCCCGGACAGTAATTCTTTTCCGCTTTGACCCGTTGCGGAACTCCCAAACGTTATCTGGTGTCTCTCCGAAACGCATCACGAGACAGTTGTGGTTCTTAAGATCGTCAGGGTTCTTTGGGGTGCCATACCTCTCTAGGTATTTCGGTGCAGCGCACACGAGACGTTGGAATAGCCCGAGGCTGCGCACCCGCAGGGTCGAGTCCGTGACATTGCCAAAACGCACCGCCAAATCAAATCCCTGACCAACCAAATCTACGTAGCCGTCTGATAGTGACAGTTCGATGGAGACTGACGGGTTCGCTTCCGTGAATGTCGATATGGCCTGCGATATGAGAGAGCGCCCTAGATCGACGGGTGCTGAGAGACGGATCAGCCCGGTGAGGGTCTCAGCCCCATGTCGAATGCGTGTGTCAAGGTTAGCAACCTCGCTCAGAACGGATTTGGCCCCTTCCACAAGCACTCGACCTTCTTCGGTCAAACTGATCGAACGTGTTGTCCGGTTGAACAACACCACGCCATAGTGCGCTTCGAGGGCCGCCAAACGTTCCGATACAGTGGTCGTAGACATACCAGTTTCCCGGGCCGCCGCGACAAGGCTGCCTTTCTCAGAAATGACCAAGAACACGCGTAGATTATCGAGGAGCATTAGCCGCTTTTTTCGGATTATGTTTTCGGATATCAGCTATTTATCCCGAATGGGCGGCCTCGTAAACTCTGCCTATAGAGAATAAACAAAGGATGAACCCAATGGCCAAGTTGACCATCGTCGCCAACATCAAAGCCAACCCCAACAAGGTCGACCTCGTGAAGGCTGAGCTTCTCAAGTTGATCGATACTACGCGAGCGGAAGAAGGCTGCGTCAACTACGACCTTCACCAAGACAACGAAAATCCTGCGCATTTCCTATTCTATGAGAACTGGGAAAGCCGTGAGCTTTGGCAGACCCATATGAGCGCACCTCACCTGGCCGCTTACATGGAAGCGACAGACGGCGCGGTCGATGAGTTCACACTGAATGAGATGAGCGTCATTGGCTGATCTTCACCCCCAAAGGAGCACGCCATGAAAGCTGTTGGATTTACCGAGACGGGCCCGATTGATCGACCCGATGCACTGGTCGACTTTGATGCTGATTTGCCTACTGCGACAGGCCACGACCTGTTGGTGAAGGTGGAAGCGATTTCGGTCAACCCTGTGGATACCAAGATCCGGCAACGGCGTGCTCCAACCGGTGGGACACCTGATATTCTGGGATGGGATGCCGCCGGTGAGGTCGTTGGCCTTGGTGAAGCCGCCACCAATTTCTCGGTCGGAGACAGAGTGTACTATGCAGGTGCCGTGAACCGGCCCGGTACCAACTCTGAATACCATCTGGTCGACGCCCGCATCGTCGGTAAAGCGCCGAGTTCCATCGCGATCCCAGCGGCGGCGGCGATGCCACTGACGACGCTGACAGCTTATGAAATGCTTTTTGATCGGCTGCGGATCGATCACCCTGTACCCGGCGGAAAAAAGACCCTTTTGGTGATCGGTGGCGCTGGCGGCGTGGGGTCCATCACCATCCAGCTTGCGCGGGCACTGTCCGACGTGACGATCATCGCGACAGCCTCTCGCCCAGAAACGAGGGCATGGGTGGAAGAACTCGGGGCGCACCATGTCATCAGTCACGCAGACCCGCTTGCTCCGCAGATAGAGGCGCTGGGCATTGGAACCATCGATTTCGTCCACTCCACAACCCACTCGCATCTATATTCCGAGGAGGTCGCCGGGATCATGACGCCCCAAGGTCGGTACGGGCTAATCGACGATCCGGAAACCTTCGACATCATGCCCTTCAAATCTAAAGCAGTCTCAGTCCATTGGGAGTTCATGTTCACGCGTCCGATGTTCGAGACCGAAGACATTGGACGGCAGGGCGATATCCTGAACGAGGTTGCCGCTTTGATCGATGCGGGCAAGGTTAAATCCACAGTTGCGGAGAGTTTTGGAACCATCAACGCGGCCAACCTGATTAAGGCTCATACGCTGCTGGAGAGTGGCAAAGCGAAGGGCAAGATCGTGCTGGAGGGGTTCTGAGATGCCCATCAAGCGTCTAGATCATGTTAATGTCGTGACAGCCAATCTGGACGAGATGGTTGCCTGGTACCAAGCCGTCCTCGGGCTGCACTCCGGACCACGACCAGACTTTCCCTTTGGCGGAGCCTGGCTCTACGCCGGGGACGCACCGGTCGTTCATCTGGTGGAAGACACCGGACAGTCGCGTACCGGGTCTGAAGCCGCTCTCAAACTTGAACACTTTGCATTTTCGGCGACCAATGCCTCTAAGTTTGAACGGAAGCTCAACGACCTCGGCACACCGTTCAAGAAGATAGACGTCAAAGATGTAAGCGTGGTCCAGTTCCATGTGTCCGATCCAGATGGAAACCATGTCCACATCGATTTTGGCACAAGGGAGTGAAACAGAAGCGGGCGATTGTTCTTCATTTGGCCTTTAGAACCGGACGAGACCGAGCAGCTGGCAACGCTGCTCCGAAAGCTTGCCCTGGGGCTCGAGGCACGCAAGTCTTTGCAGGATAACTTGGGTTCGACTGGGCCCTCGGTCGCGAACGCATAGGACCTGGCGACGATCTTAGTGACAACTGCCAGTTCTTCCTCGTCCCGGGGCGAGAAGATCATCATCAATCCTGCTGGCCACTGGCCTTGTGTTACCAAGTAGTGATCTTCGCCCCAACCGGTGCGCTTCACGGTAATCCCCCCGAAAGTTCGGGGGGCTTTCCGGCACCGCTCAGGCTTGCCGTGGCCGCGGACAATGTCGATGCAATTCGCTTCTATGAGCGGTTTGGCTTTGTTCGCACGGAACTAAGGCGCGCTGTCTGGGAACGCAGAATGGGCCCGGTCGCGGATGCGCTGATCATGACCCTTGTGGCAG